>SEAL01000007.1 GCA_004145215.1 Chloroflexota bacterium
ATTTTCTTTTCGGCGTTCAGCCAGACAATATCAATCGGTATTTTCATATCCTTCATCCAAATACCCCACCGCTGATTGTACTCAAACACAAAGAGCATCGCCTGTGAATCAGTCAGTGATTCAGTACCAGACAAACCGAGCACCTGTGCATCTTCAGTCATCGGTGTACGCGCCGTGAATATATGACCGCCTACAACAATAGAGGTCATTTCATAATCACTATTTGGCGCGGATGTTTTTTGCTGCATCAAAACAGATGCTAGAATCAGCGAAATTATTGCGGCGACGAGAGTAACCACAATACCGATCAAAAAGAGCCGCTTTTTGCCCTGAACAGCGATTGCCATGGTATCAGTATACCACTGCAACCACAAGCATATTACGCGCCGACTTTGTCTTTTTTGTTACGACGTTTGGCGTTACGTTCAACGTATTCAATAATCTTTGTTGCGACATCTCGACGAGTCACCAATTCTGGCGTCTTTAGACTGGCCGATGAGTTAACTTCTAGAACCAATGGTCCATTGCTACTACGCATCATATCGACTCCACAGATCGGCAAGCCCATCGCCTTTGCAGCTTTGATGGCTGTTTTCGTTTCTTCTTCGGTTAGTTTGACTGCACTTCCCTCGCCACCCTGGTGAGTATTACTGCGAAAATCACCATCTAAACTTTGGCGCTTCACACTAGCAACGACGCGACTACCGACGACGAGCGCACGAATATCTTCTCCGGCTGATTCTTTGACAAATTCCTGTACCAAAAAGTTCACACCTTCGACATAAAAGGCTTGCATTACGGCCTTTGCTGCCTTTGGTGTTTCGGCGAGTACAACTCCATTACCGTGAGTTCCACGGGCTACTTTGATAATTAGCGGCGTGCCACCAGCTAGCTCTACGACATCTTCAAAGTTTGCCGTTTCACGGGCGAACACAGTCTTTGGAATACCAACGCCAGCTTTTGCCAAGATTTGGTATGCGCGCAGCTTGTCGCGAGATCGGACGATTGCAATCGAACTAGCCGTTGCGTACGCACCTTGATTTTCGAATTGCCGAACGATAGCCGTTCCGTATTTTGTATAGCTCTGCGCAATGCGTGGAATGACAGCGTCAAATTCGTCTAGTGACTCACCCTTATAGCGAACAACTGGGTGATTCTTTTCGATTGAAACATAGCACTTTGCATAATTAATAACTCGGACCTCATGGCCACGAGCTCGGGCAACCTCTTTGAGGCGTCGTGTTGAATAGTTAGCTCCACCCTTGGATAAAATCGCGATTTTCATTTTCGTCTCCTAGCCTATTTGGTTTTCGTAGTGATCTTTGTGGAATTTATACGGATTGATTGATAGTTCGTCGTTCAGTGTTTTATTTTCTGGTGAAACCGCGTCGGCGTATTCTATATCTCTGACATCGACAATGAACTTTCCACTGAGCGAGCGTCTACCTATTAACATAGCGAATTTGTTTCTTGACCTATCTGATAGGTTAAAATTGACTCGTATGCGACGATTCTTTATCCTAACACTAAACTGAGCTCTATATCGTATCTGCTGATGGCCGGTTGCACCCCTGACAAGTGCAACATTGTACTCTTTGCATTCTATAACATTACCAGTATAGAACGAAGAGCCCGGCCCGAATAATTTAAATCGCAAAATATTATCTGATCCAACATGTATATCGCTCACCCATATCGAAGAGCTGTCAGCTCCAGTGTCAACCTTTGCCGGCACACGATCAGCGTGGTCAATGATATCGACAGACACATTCCGTCCTATTATAGTCAGATCATTTTTTATCATTAATACAATTATAACATGTATTTATAATAATTACAATATTTATGCTTGACTTTTAGTCATTCTGACCGTCATAATAATCCAATGCAGCCTTCCTATATTTACATTGTCGGCAAACCAGACAGCAAATCTACCGCCCCCGCTATCATCAGATCTTTGGGGTATTACGTTGGTATCTTGCAGGATAAAAAGATACACATAGCTAACCCGTCCGACTACGACCGGATAGAGCATGTCGACTTTGAAAAATTGGACGAAGAATTAGCCAGGCTCGATTCGCTCAATTTAAATGTTCGCGGGCTAATATGTACATTCGAAAACTATGTCATTGCAAAAGCAAAATTAGGACACCACTTCAATGTGCCCGCACCATCAATTGAATCGGCAGAACTATCAACAGATAAAGCACTGATGCGCCGAGCTTTTCTCGACACCGATACCTCAATTTCACCTAATTATGCATCGATTGACTCTCTCGATCAGGCACTTCAATTTGCTCGTCAACATAGCTATCCTTTTATTATTAAACCGACCAATTTAGTGAAAAGTCTATTGGTTTTGAAGTGCGAAAATGAACAGCAACTGCGCGAACGGTTCGAATTCGCCGCAAACACGATCGATTCTTTGTATAAAAAATATAATATTCATGGGCGCGAGCCACAACTAATCATAGAAGAGTTTATAGTTGGCCGTCAGTACTCCGTAGCGGCGTTCGTGGACGAGAAAGGAACGCCCCACTTTAGCGATGGAATCGTACAATTAATCAATGCGCAAGATATTGGCGTCGATGACAATTATCTATATAGCCGAACACTTCCCGCCGAGCTTTCGAATCATGTAGAGCGCGAAATGATTCGCGTATCAGAGATCGGTGTCAAAGCGCTAAAGATGCGGTCAATCCCCGCCCACATCGAACTAATGCATGGTCCTGACGGTGTAAAGATTATTGAAATCGGCGCGCGAATCGGCGGTTATCGACCTCGTATGTACACCCTCACCTACGGTGCAGACCTGACTGCACAAGAGATCGCATTGGCGATTGGCGAGCAGCCCAAATTTGATGGTACCTTCCAATCATATTGCGCAGTCTACGAACTGTTTTCAAGTAAAGAGGGTGTTTTCGATTCTATAGACGGAGAATTTGACCCAACCGCGCTAGCCTACTATCGCGTCGTCGCAAAACCTGGCCACCTGACCGGTCCGGCAAAAGACGGTTATAAAGCTGCCGCCATAATAATCGTCAGCCAAGCAGATAAAGTACTTTTTCGTGAAATCTGCCATTCTGTCGAAAAGGCTACAGTAAGGATACGTCCTTGAATATCGCACACCTCCTGCCAAACAGCGTCATCTACCCGCTTCCAGCGCATAATGGTCGCTATGATTGGGTACTACAGTTAGCGACGCTGCAACGCCAGGCTGGACATACGGTTACCATCTATAGCAACAAACAATCGCGGTTTGATAACGGCATACAATCGCAAGGAATCAAAACCGTAGGCTACGACAAAAAAGATAATAATATTGCGCTTTTGAAACTGGCGCTTGAAAACAATCACAATATCTATCATAGTCACTACGACGAACTTCATTACGAGGTGGCTCATTTAACGAAAAAGCCGATCGTCGCTACCCAACATTGGTGGCCGTCAGAAAATACAATACGACTCGCCGCAGAAACGCTCCCGCATACCGTCTGGGCGGTTCCTCCAACGAAATATATGTATGATTTTGACCGTGCACATAACATACAAACCAATAACTTTATTCATCATGGGATAGATTTGAGCTTCTATACAAAAACAATTAGCAGAAAATCCGATAGGTTACTTTTCGTTGGTCGCATTTCGCCAGAAAAAAATCTTGAACTAGCCATTGCCGCTGCGATAGCTAGCGATAGCCCGCTCGATATCGTTGGCAAAATCACTAGTAAAAATATCGATTATTGGAATACATTAAAGGACGATATCGATGGTCAACAAATACGCTACCTTGGGTCAAAAAACCGCGAGGAAGTGAGGGATCTTTATAGTACAGCTCGTGCTGTCATTTTTCCATCAGGAGCAAACGAAGCATTCGGCCTAGTAGGAATCGAATCTCAAGCATGTGGAACGCCTGTCATAGCAAAGCGAGGCGGATCCAGGAGCGAATTGATGATAGATGAAAAAACAGGCTACCTATGCGACTCATTGCAAGATTTCACTACGGCTATCAAGCATATTGATCTCATTAAATCAGAGAATTGTATTGTATTTGCGCAGCAATTTGACGTCAGAAAGATGGCGGACAACTACACAGAGTTATACAAAATCCTGATTTGACTAGGCTTCATATTTCGATTTTTTAGTAAAACTATTTCGAACATAATCACCGGCAACTCCAGCTTTAAATGATCCGCCTGTCGTCGATAAAAACGTCATATGCTGCAAGTAGCGCAGAGGATTTTCGTTGAATAACGAGTCGTTATGAATTGGATCTTTAAAAATCTTTACATCTGCAACAGCCGTACCTCCAACATTAAACATATTACCGTAATATGTTCTGAATTGATAAAGAGGACCATTTGATTTTTCGTACATAGATCGGACATTCTTTTTAGATAACACCATCGGGGTATGCAGTTCATAGCTAATAGGTTCATGGCTATCTTTTGCTACTAATAATTCATATAACAACTTCATCCTTGCGATGTAATCCGAGCCCTCGGGGTATCGCTCTTCATAGCAAGCGATGACATCTCGCATGTATCCAAAATGTAATGCTGGCATTTTTTGAACTGCTTTCATGATGAAAAAATCGTCATTCATCATCAAAAACTCATCACTAACTTGATCCGACAAGGCTGCAGTGGCCATATTTCTCGCCCAATTCACATGCTTTGTATCGCTTTGCGCAACAGCAACGTGCGTTACGTTCCTTGCCCAGTCTGGCTTTTCACCTACAAGTATAACCTTATCATGAGGTATATTTTCTAGAGATCGTAATGAATACCGTAATTCTTCGGAGTTATTTTCGGGGCTGTTTTTGACGATGTAGACTATATTCATTCTTGATCACTAGCCCATTATATTGACGCCGTATTGTAAATATATTATAGCATACAATATGTATATTATCAAGCATAGAGTGCTACCTTAGATTCGCAAGAATGCAGCCATTTTATCGATCTCACCCTTGCGATTACCCATCGCACTTGTGAGGTCTTCGTTGGCGCGTATATCCTTGATAGCCTTTGTAAGTAATTCTTGGATCTGAGGCGTTTGTGCACTACTATTCATTTTAATTACGTCATTCAGAATAGCGAGGGTATCCGAGTCATTGCCAAGCAGTCCCTTTGCGTCAAACTTATTTGCGCTCAATGCGGCGATCATTGCATTTTCCATACCTGCACGCCCAAACCCACCAGGCAACCCTTGACCAGCCTGATCGAGTAAACTCGCGCTCCAATAGGTAGGTTTTGCAGAATTGGACTTCATTGCATCAATAAATGCCGTTCGCAAGAATTCATCAGACGTAGATGATAAGTCGATATCTTGCGACAGCTTGTTGATAGCACCGACGTTTCCGCCACCAGCAATCTTCTTGATGGCAACTTCCTGGATTTCAGGGTTCATTGCAATACCTTTAACTGATATTCCTCGCGCCAACTGATCCAAATCAGCTGCAGACGGGTTGGTGACATCGATCATCAAATCAAGATTTTTCAAGTTTTCTGAACGATCATCGACGCGCGCCTTGATAGCACTCGCAATAGCACGTGCCTCTCCCCCATTAGTATCAATACCAGCCGCCTTCTTCTGAAGTGCTACGTTCTTTTCAATTGCGTCGGACAATTGTCGATTCACGACGTATTTCGCAGACTGCGCCGCACGAGCATCAAGTGCCGAGGCTTCAGTGGCTTGGCTAACTTGACTATTCACAGACCGGTAAAGGCCAGCGTTCATACCTGCTTTTGCCTCTTCTTTTTCACGCATATCTTGTGCTTTTAATGCCTCGGTCGTCATATCTTGACCGTAGCTAAATGCGTTTGCTGCGCGGACTTGATTAGACATTCGACGCTGACTTCGACTCTCATGCCCAACATTGCCCGTAAGCACCTCTTGATGATGGCGGTCGGCAGCCTTGTCAGTAGCGTCATCAAATGCATGGATATTATGCTTTCGCGCTCGATCGCCTAATGCCTTATTTGCCCTCAGTCCGGTAGCCGTTAATCGCCTGAATCCAGTCGCGCCGTGTGGCATACGCGCAACGGCCTGTGCAACCTTGCCCTTCCTTTTTTCGTCTGCCTTCTCGTTCGCCCAGCTGCGGGTGCGATCAATCATACCCTTGCTTGGGTTGTTGACCATACCAGCAATACGACCCAGTAGCCCTCCGCTGAATTTTACTAACAGCGGCGTAATAACGATTGGTGCGATCTGCACGAACATACCCAGCAGTAGAATCGACATGTCTGTTGCTGTCTGGATAATGAGTGAACCAGCCAACTGAGAACCACCGAATATCACCGAAAAGATCGGATAGAGCAGCATCATGGTCATAAAGATGTCTTTCCACTTTTCAAACCATTTTTCGGTGTTTGGCAGTAAATAGGCGACAAAGGCGAGTGGCGACACGGCGATCAGGATAACGATAATCGCTTGTCGGGCCGCCAGCACAAGTAGCGCAACGACAATCGCAATTAATACGCCGACCAAGAATGGCAGCAGTAACACAGTCGAGCTAAGCACCGCCGCACCACCTGCAATTGCAGTTAAACCAGCAATCGCACCGATAGTACCACCGGACAGAATGAATGTTGTGACACTTTCCCAGCTAGTAACTTGCGTGTTGGCTGCTGTGTTGTTTCCAACTAACTGGCCCCGCAGATCAACGAATGCTTGCTGTAAATTGTGCCCGAGGATGTTCGAAAGATCGACTGCAATAGCACATACATAGTACGACAAGTTCACGAGCAGCGCCGCGACGATCAGACGCGGCAAGAGTTTTTTAATATTGTAGTTACTAAATCCGACCCCACTGAGCTGTGAATAAATGATGATCAAAAACGCAAAAACAAACGCGATGTTCGCAAAACCGCGCATAATATCCCACATCCTATACAGTGGACTTGTCGTATCGAGAGTAACGGATCTGACTTCCATGAATCCACTCAACAGATCAAAGATCTTGTCCATCATCCACGCTAGGAACCGTGATACTGGACAAACGATCCAACCAACTCCCTGAATAGCACATTGCGTTTCACCAGATTGTTCACCCATGAATCCGCGCGTCCCGAGTGATCGCGATTCACCCCCTGCATCCACACTTACCGTTCTGGCTGCCTGTGGATTGGTGTACGTATTTGGTGGCGCAAAATTATAACTACGGAAGGTTGCGTCGAATTCCTGTGTCATATCGGCGTCTTGCGGAATAAAGATAACATGTGCAACGCCTTGGTCGGGTTGCTTGTAGACAAAGGTTTGCGAACCTGTCGGGACATCCGGTACCGAATCCGTAATCGGTTCATACGTTTGGTTTTGGTATTTAAGGTTAGTGCCGTCCCACTGGACGTCGGCAGCGAATGTTGTCGGCGCCGTCGCGATGTTCCAGAAAAAAACTGACAGGATCACAGCCAGAAAAGAGAGGGTAATTTTGCCAAAAGAAAAATTACCGATTGCAGGCAATCGTAGTACTTCCCACATAACTCTGTTATTATACGACTTTTTAGTCTAATATACAAGTATATTGTGAATAATAGAAACACAAGCGTGTTATCTGTGGAAATATCATTTTTGTGTCAGCAAAATACAAATAGTTTATTCAGCTTTGTTGGATTTGGACAATCGCCATATGACAATGCCAATCAGCAATATTCCCAAAAACGCGAATGCCAAGAACGCGATATCGCGCAGGAAGTATAGCACTGCCGCAGATGCCGCAACGACACCCCACCAGACAGCCCAGCTCTTGCCGTATACAAAACCAGCGATCAGTAACGCCAGATGTTCAACCAGGAACAGTAGCGAATAGCCTTCTCCGTATAGTAGAGCGTACGATGCTGTGATTGTCGTAATAACACCCATCGCAATAACAGCACGCGGAATCAGTTCGTGTCGCAAGTAAGCAATTACTACAACTGTTATCGCCCACCAGTGTGCGTAAAATACTAAATTAAGTTCTGGCCACGCGACAGCAACCAGGCGCTGCATGCCAAACGTAGCGACATAAGCCGCAACTTCACCGTACTGCGCGTCTTTACGGCGATATGCCTCTGCGGCAACAGTTAATGCAGCAATAACGATAATCAGTGCGGCCGTCGTGCGAACAGCAATATCAGACGCAAACAGGTGTGTTATCGCGGTCACACCCAGAATAATCCACGTTCCGTAGAGGAGTATTTTTTGCCGTTCAGTGTCCGATTCGGCGACCGTCAGCCATTGATACGCATAGACCATTCCAGCAGAAATCAATCCCGTGACGACAGCCAACCACATCGACGAAACGTCAGCAGTCACCATACCAGCCCAGACAGCAACGACTAACGTACCTGCCGCAACTGCCGTGAGCGCAGTCTGTTTTAACATATAACTAGCTGCGAATAACAAAACCGTCAGTATCGAGAATGTAATAGATTGGCCAGCAGAATCCAACATGACACCGATAATACCTGCGATCGTCAAAAAGCTGATGAATCCGACAGAAACAAACCCTTGCGCCTCTGTAGAATGACGCCGCGCCCAGGCGTAATATAATCCTAGTAGCGTCGATGCAACTGCAATAAAGTATGCAACGATCCAGCCCCAATCTAGTGGCGGCATGATAATATCACGACCAACGATAAACGGCAGTATAGCAAGCGCAACCAGGCCGGCTGATCCAAAAACTGATCGACGTATATAGACCGCACTCACCAAGCTGGTCACCAAAACAGTAATCAAGTTCATAACCGCTAATTGATAAACCTGCTCGCTGGGCGACCAGAATGCCATTGATACGAATTGCAGGACTAACGCCACGGCCAGCCAGAGCGATTCGTTCGCCTTTCTGTCACTTGTTATTGCGACAGAAATCAGGGAATAAACCGCCTGAAGCGTCGCTGCAATCAAAAATACAATGCCGAACTGAACACCGTCACCATTGACCACATCCCAGGCAATCAGCAGAACAGTGATGTGTAGCAATGATCTTGCGATTGATTCAAACAAATACAGACGAGTCTGGATCCATACAACCAAGTAATGTGCCGTCGCAACACTAAATACGATTTGGTAATCCGTTACACTCAGCCGATCGAACAGTGCCAAGCTAGCAAGTAACGCGAACGGCGTCACGATCTGCCCGGTGCGTTCAACAGGTTCGGCAAATATTTTCGGGAGCCAATCAGGATTAAGCGTAGCAATGACATTTGCCAGCAGTGATACGCCAATGATAACGACAAAATACCACATAATTGGCAGTGCTGCCGTGGCAACGCCAGAGCTTGCCAGAGATAGAACGAAGGCGAGGGTCAGATACGAGACAACTTGATTCTGCAAGCGAAGTGCGGCAACTGCATATGCCACAAGTCCAACAACAGATGTCAGTAGCCACGCTGCAGCTGCTCCAATTGCCGTGTACTGGTCCAACGCGATTCCAGCGAACGGCAGCAATGCCAAGCCAGTTCCAGTGAATGCTACTGCCGCTGGCCGTAATTTTGGTTGAGAATTATGGAGGTATAGCCCAACTCCGTAGAACGCCAGTACGATCAGCCACAGTCCGAACACTTTTGCCGTGTCAGGAACGGCAGCTGCGATAAATGCCGCGCCGGCAGCGACCAACAAAAAGCTAGCCATATATAGGAGTGCATTCATGTTACGAATCGAACGCCGCTCGTCATCTTCGATGATTTGCTGCTGCGAACGTCCTACGGCTAGCGGTGCAGCTGACCGAGCATCGGCATTCGCAGTAGGCGCAGCCTCCTGCAAGCCTTGTTCTACAGTTTCATTGACCTGGCCGTCAGGAGTGTGGTGTCCTGCTCCTGGTCCACTAACCCCCTCGTCAATTAATTTCCGTAACGAATTATCATCAGTATTACCAGCTGCAATATGGTCCTGTAGTTTTTCACCAAAGGCACGATAGCCATCCCAGTAGCCTTTTGCATAATCAAACCCGTCACCTTCTCCGCTAGAATTTCCCGAAGTTTTTTTCCATATAACAATTACTGCAATGATGATAAGTAAAAAGATAAAAAAGCCCATGAACCGTGTACCCCGTTTAGTACTTAAAGCTTACCACAAACAATCAGTCTAGAAAATGCCGCGTTTTTTGGCGCCGTTGAACTGCTCGAGTAGTTCTTTCTGCTTTTTCGATAGCTTTGTCGGCGTATCGACAATAACACTGACAATATGCGCGCCCCGATTGTCACTTCGTAGGTGCGGAACACCGTGTTTTGACAGTTTAAAGTCAGTGCCACTCTGCGTCCCAGCGGGAATCTTCATACGCACCGTGCCATCAACCGTGTCGACGTCGATTTCTGTGCCCAGCGCTGCTGCTACCATGTCGATATGCTCTTCACTGAGGATTAAATCACCTTCGCGTGTGAATTTTTTATGAGCTTTGACTCGGATGTGCACATATAAATCACCCTTTGCGCCGCCGCCAATTGCCTCGCCACGATCTTTCAATCGAATCGTTGCGCCATCGTCAACGCCAGCTGGGACTTTCAGTGCGATTTCCTGCTTTCGACGCTCGGTTCCTTTGCCATTACAGACACTGCAGACTTTTTCCGGTATTTTGCCCGCACCGCGACACGTTTCGCAGGTAACTGCTTGCTGAATCTGTCCGAACATCGTATTCATGATACGGGTCTGTTGTCCAGCACCCTGACACGTCGGACATGTCTTCATACTGTGGCCAGGTTCTACTGTCATACCATGGCAATGCTGACATTCATCATCGATATCAAGTGTAATTGTTTTTTCTGTGCCGAACACTGCATCTTCGAATGAGAGCGTCACACTGGTTTCAACATCTCGACCGCGCTTTGGACCACGTTGCGATTGCTGGCCACCCCCAAAGAACTGGCCAAAGATATCGCCGAGTCCACCATCACCAAAGTCAAAGTTCATATTTTGGCCATTGAATCCACCGAATCCTTCGAATGGATTGCCACCACCTCCGCCACCGGACGCCCCGCCAACACCAGCATGTCCGAACTGATCGTAGCGCTGACGTTTTTGCTGATCCTTTAAAACTTCATAGGCTTCATTGATTTCTTTGAACTTTGTTTCGTCACCACCTTCTTTGTCTGGGTGATGTTGGACGGCAGCTTTACGAAAAGCTTTCTTAATTTCATCGGCAGAGGCCGACTTACCGACCCCTAAAACTTCATAGTAATCACGTTTTGTCATCTGTTACCAGTATAGCGAATTAGCACTCTCATGTCTAGTCTGCCAATCATATTTATTTGTCACAATCTAACCATAAGCTTGTACTTAGCATTAAAAATACTATTATTTCATACACCCATGTATTTTTCTGTAATAATTTTAACTGGCAGATTATCAGAAAAGACTTATCATTACTATCAGAACTTGTGGAGTTCTAAGAATCAGCTCAGGTTACTTAAAATCACTGATCAACTTCCCCTTCTAAAACCAGCGTGCGGAGCGAGATGGCATAGTAGACAATAGCCAACCGACGACTATGGCGTTTAGGACAGGAATGAGAGCACTGGTATCGTTTCCGTGGCAGTTCTATTAATATAAGTTAGCCCATAATAGGGATAAAGGATTAGTATATGCAACATTCAGACTACGCACAAAATCGTCAACAAGCAGCAATCTTGGCCGCAGCAATGTTCGGATCAATCGTCGCTGCCGTTTTAGTATCAACATTTATCATTATGTCTCTCATGCGCGGTGAAATGGCAAGTGCACTATCGTATGCACAGCCTGTCGCAGCACAAACAGCAAGTGCAGGTACATGTACTTCACCTGCCGATACAGCAGGCGCAGCAGCACTTCCAGCAGGCGGCAGCGGTGACGCAGCAGCGCATCACGAAGCTTGGGGAGTCGGTGGTCATGGTGCAGCAGGCGCTGCCGGTGACGCAAGTTGGGCACCAGCACATCTTCCAAAAGTAGCACCAGTTGCAGCAGTTACTAACTCTTACAACTCTAGCCACGTCAGCAACAACTCTGTATCAAACAATAGCACTGTCACAACAAACGTTACCGACAGCTATAACGGGCAGAACAACGGCAACACAACAACGACCAACACTAGTGTTAACACTAACGTCAACACGAATCTGAACTCAAACAACACTGATAATTCAGATAACAGTACAACCACAACAACGAACACATCACTAAGTGCGACTGATAATTCGACAAACACTGATAATTCACAGGTATTGTCAAACAACAGCGTCCTGAGCGATAACGCAGTTGTTCTCCCATTAGTACCAGTACTATAATCTCCATCCCCTCTCCAAAACAGCCCCCAGCAATGGGGGCTGTTTTTATAGCTGTTGCCTTAAAAATCCATAAGCGGTATGATAGATGCAAATAATCTAAGCAGAAACCATATCTCATGCCAGATCCAAAAGATGACGAAATTACAAAACCAGTCGACAAACGACTGCAAGCCCTCGCCGAAGTAGAAAACGAACAATCCAATACGGGTAGCGACCAAGATGCCAAACCCACAGAGACAAAATCTTATTTTAGCTCTATTACCGAAGAAAAAGATAAAAAGCTGAAAAAGAACAAGATCATTATAATAATTTTGATTGTTGCAGTCGTTATTGCGGTAGCACTATTAGCCCTTGGCGGCTATCTGTATGCGCAAGTTTCTGGCGAAAATGACAAACGCCGTTCACAGATCAACAGCCTAGAGCGCAGCAGTAAAAACATCGACGAGCTGAAAAAAGATAATACGAAATTAAAGAAAGAAAACGATACGCTTTCTGAAACTCAAGAAAAATCCAGCACATCTGGTGAAAAGATGGAAAAAGACTTGGCTGATGCTAAGAAAAAAGTTACGGATCAGCAGGCAACAATCGACAAACTGACGACGCAAGTTCAGACACTCGAAAAGAACATGACGACAAATAATAGCGGTACGCAGTCACAGTCTCCACCGACGAATTCATCATCGAACTCAACAAATACTCCGACAACTCGCTAATAGCTAGGTTTGCGTTATCCGTGTATACTGATAGCAAATGAATATGGTTTTCAGATATTTAGGTGCAATTTTTGGGACACTTCGCGCTGAATGGCGTCAACTATATAATAGATACTTTGGCAGTATCGAACGTTTTGACGGTGATGCGAAAGAAATTTGCGAGCAAATTGTCGATAAACTATGGGAAGGTGATTTTTACCGTACTAGCCTGGGACATTTCGACTTTTTCTGGATGCGCGATTTTGGAACAACTTGTGAATCACTCGTAAAAATCGGCCGGCGAAAGCATGTTTTACACACATTGCGATGGGCACTACTTTATTATCGTCGAGCCGGAACAGTAACGACGTGCGTCGACAAAGCCGGCAACTGCTTTAATGCGCCGATGCATGCAGTCGATACGCTGCCGTGGCTGCTCCACTGTATCGTCGTTAGCGGTTATGAACTGAACAAATCCGAGCGAGTATTTATAGAAAAAGAACTATTAAAATACCGCAAAAGATACCTCGATACCAGTGGTCATGTCCGACCGATCAAATTCGCGGAACAACGCGACGCAGTTATTTATGATCGAAGTGCCTACGCAGTGAGCCTAGTCGGACGAATGGCATGGTGTGTCGAACAACTTGGACTGCAAAACTTCCCTCACCCGCTACGCAAATATCAATCAGATCTGATCAAACACTACTGGAATGGGCATTATTTCAATGCGGATCGTACGAACGATGCGTTTAGCGCAGAATGCGCATTGTTCCCGTTCTTCTTGGGAGTTGTCGAGGACGAGGCGCTGGCCGCAAGTACCTTTGACTACATTACTGATAACAATTACGATCAACCATTCCCGATGATCTACACCAAACAGTCAAAAGAGTTTCACTATCATTTCTGGATGACTGCACCATTTATGCCTGAATACGAAGGCAATACCCTGTGGAGTTGGCATGGGATGTTTTACCTGCACTGCCTGAGGCGTTACAGTCGCCCAGAGTTCGAAGTGCAGCGGGAACGCTTTGCGAAGGGTATGATTGAACAGCACAAAACATTCCCAGAAATGCTCAACAAAGACGGTTCATGGTATTATGCACCGATCTACCGTGGAGATCCTGGCATGGTATGGGCAGGGATTTATGTCGACCTTGCAACAACTCAGTAAAAATCATAATAGACGCACTACCGCTTCGACCGATAACCTGTAGCCAACTCTCGCTATTACAGGAATGATCAATCTGGCAAAACTATTTGTCACTTACATAAAAGATGCCGCTAAGCACGGCATCTTTTCTTAATAAATGGTCAGGTCGACTATTTGTCGTCTTTTTTCTTGTCTTCATCAACGACTTCGCCTTCGACAGGTTCGGTCTTGTCGTCGGCAGTTTTTGCTTCGTCGCCTTCAGAGGCAGGTGCTTCCTCTGCGGCAGCTTGCTCGTACATCTTGGCACCAATTGGCATGATCTTGTCATTCAATGCTTTGACAGCAGCTTCTAACTCGTCTTTACCGGCCTCGGCATTATCCTTGACTTTCTTAGCTTCCTCGACGGCTTCTTTGATAACTTTGACATCATCTTCAGAAATTTTATCCTTGTATTCGTCTGGCATTTTTTCTGCTTGATAGATACCGTTTTCTAGTTGATTGCGATTATCAACCGCTTCACGCTTTTTCTTGTCTTCATCAGCATGCGCTTCAGCTTCTTTTTGCGCTTTTTCGATATCCTCTTTGCTCATGTTGCCACTGTCTTGGATCGTAACAGAGTTTTCCTTGCCAGTGCCTTTGTCTTTGGCCGTCACATTCAAGATACCGTTCGCATCCAGGCTAAATGTCACTTCAATCTGAGGCACGCCGCGTGGTGCAGGTGCGATACCATCCAACACAAACCGGCCGAGTGACTTATTATCTGTGCTCATTTCGCGCTCGCCTTGCAAAACATGAATTTCAACTTGCGGCTGATTGTCAGCGGCAGTACTAAATGTTTCACTCTTTGAGGTAGGAATCGTGCTGTTTCGTTCGATTAATTTTGTCGTGACACCACCCATCGTTTCGATACCAAGTGACAACGGAGTAACGTCTAGTAGTAGTACGTCTTTGACGTCACCAGCTAGTACGCCACCTTGAATCGCCGCACCAATAGCTACGACCTCATCTGGGTTAACGCCCTTGAGTGGCTCTTTTCCAAAGATCGCTTTGACCTTTTCGACGACAGCCGGCATGCGTGTCATACCACCAACCAGGACTACTTCGTCGATGTCCTTTGCCGTCAGACCCGCGTCCTTCAGTGCTTTTTCGACAGGACCAGCAACACCATCAACCAAGTCTTTCACCAAATCTTCTAGCTTGCTTCGTGTCAATTTATATTCGAAGTGCTTTGGTCCGTCAGCATCTGCTGTGATAAACGGTAGGTTGATTTCATATTCACTCGTAGACGATAGCTCTTTCTTCGCCTTTTCCGCTTCGTCCTTTAGACGCTGCATTGCTGCTTTGTCACTTTTTAGATCAATACCTTCTTCGTTCTTGAATACATCCAAGAAGTGGTTGACGATACGGTTGTCAAAGTCTTCACCGCCGAGGTGTGTGTCACCGTTAGTGGAACGTACTTCAAAGACGCCGTCACCGAGTTCAAGGACGGACACATCAAATGTACCACCACCCAGGTCGAATACGGCGATCTTTTCGTCTTTCTTGCTTTCGAGGCCATAGGCAAGTGCTGCAGCTGTCGGCTCGTTGATGATTCGCTTGACCTCTAGACCAGCGATCTTGCCCGCATCTTTGGTTGCTTGACGCTGCGAGTCATCGAAGTACGCAGGAACGGTAATAACCGCTTCGGTGACTTTTTCGCCCAAGAACGCTTCTGCGTCCGCCTTGATCTTTGACAAAATCATTGCCGACACTTCTTCTGGAGTATATTCTTTGTCGCCCATTTTTACCGCGACGCCATCACCCTTTTTGACGATTTCGTATGGCATGATGTCGTGATCTTTTTGCACTTCGTCATCACCAAACTTGCGGCCGATCAAACGCTTGACACCATAAATAGTATCTTTTGCATTTGTAACACGTTGACGTTGCGCAACTTGGCCGACCAAACGGTCGCCTTTTTTATTAATAGCAACAACCGACGGTGTTGTTCGATTACCCTCGGCGTTCGTAATTACTTCTGGTTTTCCAGCGACCATATACGCGAATGCGCTGTTCGTTGTTCCCAGGTCGATTCCAATAATTTTACCCATGTATTTTGCCCTTTCGTTAGTCATATCTGTATAAAGTTCTATTCATATTTTAGCACTCGACCCCTTGACGAGCCGTCTGGCAACAGGATGTCCGACACATCAGGCTGGCTCGCTAACATGTTACCGACAGCGTCAGTCAGACTGGAGCTAACCCTATTTGACGGCGACGAAGAAGAGGCGTACAGGTAGCATGTCCCTGCGGAAAAGCCATCTCTTGCTGGGTACTTATCACCCAGACATACCGTATCGATAACAGTTGACCCGCCTTCGGTCCTGACAGTGGAAGGATATACACCGTTGGTACTTTTATAATACGTCAGCGCTTTTGCGTATGAATCTATTGCGCTGGCAATTCGAGCATTCTTTGCCCTATCTTGCATACCGTTAAATACTACAACCGTGATTGCCGCCAATACGCCAATTACGACGATCACGACTAATAGTTCAACTATTGTAAATCCGGTATTTTTTGCGCTTCGATAATACATATTAATTACTATCGCCCATTCACTCTTAAAACCTTACGGGTAGCTCGCGAACATACGTCGTTATCGCACGTGACGATTCTGTATTCTGATTATATATCCATAGATATGTATCGGCTCGTAGGTTAAACACCTCGGCTGGCTGTGCTTCGGAAGCCGTCACCTCACCACCCGTACGACGCAGCTGTAACTGGTTAGCCATGACAGGGCCATTAACAGTTAGCGGCCTATTACAGACATCGATTGTTAATTTGCCATCGACATTGCAAGTCTTGATCACTCCAACTTTATTGATGTCTTCGTCCTCGTCATCGCTGCCGCCAGGTGCTAGCTGCCGGGCAACGAGCCAGGAGTCGATCGTCGTTACCGACTCATTGATAGTGATATTTTTTGCGATTATCACCATCTGTGACAATAGATCCAAAGAAGTGATCTCGTCACTTGGACGAGCAATAGGGAGGTTTTTTATGACAGAACGGGCAGTGTCAGGTATAGTCCCAATCGTGCTACTGCCAGTGAAAGTACCGAACTTGCCTGCAGTATTCACGAATGTTAGTTTACTCCAGGTGTCCTGATTTGCAGTCAGCGCACCTCCTTGTAGCCCAGATGCTGTTGCAAAGCCGTTAATTTCACCCGGGGCGTAGGCATCATACTCCGTCCAACTGCCAAACGTCTTATTAAAGTCTGTTCGGCTAGTCAAACTGGTCTGGATAGAACTGTTGAGGTGCGGTGGAGCAATGCTGTCGTTCGAGAATTTGCGCCCTACGACCATGTCGCCACCATAAATATTGATTCTGGATTTTTTGCCGACATTCACGCATGTAGCCAGGCTATAGCGGTTATTCGGCTGTGGATTGTGTGTCGGATTCGTCACCCATACGACAAAACAATATTTCGTACCGATTGGTGTACTATTTGGAACTTGGAAGGTTTCGCCAGCGACTTTTGTTGTTGAGTTTGGCGAAAAGGTCTGCGTGTTCTTGTATTTGTCGACGTCGAACAGCTCGGCATTTGCGTCACCACCCAAAGCATCGACCATTGACTGCGCTGAACTATTCGTTCGTAGATCACCCGTAGCAATCGGATTTACCGAAACGCCAGGATTTACCTTTACGCCATATGTCTGCCAATTTACCGTAGCGCTGTTATCAACCGAGTCTCGGTTTTCAATACTGTAGGATATATCAATCGGCTCACCTGGCTCAGCTGGGCTCTTTTTGTCGAGTGTTACTGATGGAATCAGGTTATAGGGAGTACTCACAACCGTTGCGCACGCCTTCTCAGAAGTTTCTTCACCGCCACTTTTGTTCACAGGAGTAACTGATGTCGTGTAGCAAAATGTCGCGCCATCAGGAGTATTCGGGTCTATATCGAGTACCGTCGTGCCCGTACGTGCCGTACCAGTTCTAGTAGCGGGCAAGCCCGTGCCACCATCTGCACCTTCGCGGCTCGGGTTACCTGTGGTGGTTTCGGGTGTCAATTGGAATGGTGGAATATATACTTCGCTACACTCGGTATTTGATGTATCTGATCCACCTTTTTCATCCGCTGGCCTCACTGTTGTTGAATAACAGAACTCAGCACCTTCTGGAGTATTTTCGTCCACTTTGAATCGTGTCGTGCCTGATGTACCCGACCCGCTATTGTCCGGAGGAGTCCCCGTGCCTCCAGATGGACCTTTTCGACTTGGATTTGCAGACCATCGTGGAGTGTCATTCGTTTTGCCTGACTTTGAAACGCTGTGTTTTACAGTAACCGTCTCGCCTGGCCGTACTTTTGAAGGGCTGACGTCTACTTTTGCATTGAAATCGAATTTTGCAGGGTCTAGTTTATAGGTAAAGGTTACCGACGAGCTTCCGCCATTTTTACCACCAGCACTCTTGGAGCTACCGCCCGACCAAGACCCGGTTCGTCCGGAGACACTTGGTTTTTTTGCGCTAACTGTACATTTTGCAGTTTCGCGGCCGCAATCACAATAGATCGTATCACTTGACCCACCACTGACGAGGCCACTAGGGTCGCTAATGTTAACTTTGACCTTAATTTTATGGTATGTATGGCCAGGGTACCCGGGAACATTCGGACCCTTTGGGCAATTTTTTCCTGATGCACCACCTTTGAAATCAGGGTCGCACTTTACAGCAGCAGATGCAGTTGTCGTATCGATAAAAACAGAATACCCGACGCTCAGAGCGATAGTCAGCCCCAGAGCGACAATAAGGAGTTTTAGTTTATTCATTTTCAACCACCTTTATTTCATCGAATCGTTGCATGATTTTGGCTTTGTCGTTCGGAGGTCTCGAATTAAATCATTGACCGTAGCAGGATCTGCACGCAGCTTTGATGCAAGATCATTTGCCTTAGCAAGCGCAGCGATGCGTGCAGTCTCTATTTCTGCAGGAGTCTTGCGGACATTATCTAAATACAGTCCATAATTTTCCGAAAATGGCACATTTAGCACATAGGCTTCATAACCACCTTGCGCCTTAAAATTCGCAGTATCGATTACCGTGCTCACTTTTACTTTCTGCTTCTGCCAATCAGTTAGCCTGCCCCAGTCTTTTCCGAACATAACGACTGCGCGATCATCTAAAACTCGCTGACTCAGTTCGATGCCGAAATCTTGTGCTATTTGATCAACCTTTGTTGCACGCGCGATTGTGTCACGAGCATCTTCTTTTGTTGCGCCGCTATCATCAGACTGCTTTAAAAGCGCTTGATACCGGTCTTGCTCGATGAGCTGACCGTCTACAGACAAACCTTTCTGTTGATTGTTTACCAAAAAATAAAATAATCCACTGACGGCACCTGCGACAACCAAGAATATTAATACAATAATTACAATATTCTTTTTATTAACTGTTTTTTTGTTCCTATTGGTTTCGATTCTCTCGATCTCTTCAGGCATTTAGATTGTTTCTTTCCCTTGTTACTCACCACACTAACGTTGGCATAATTATACCACAAGCAGTATGTCTTACTGACACTATCACTGACTACTATTCATCTCGCATGTCTTTTATCGGGTTTCGCGCCAAATTCCGAGCAAGAGGCAGCAACATACTAACAAAACCCGACACCACAATAAGTCCCACGAGCGCGAGTAAAGCTTCTGGCCATACACCGATGAACTTAAATGCATAAGATTGATCAGATAATGGCATTGCCGTCAGCGCCTGCGCTGTCGCTTCTTGGGAATACCTATTGTTAATCACTATCGCACCGATCAGGCCAATAGCAAGTGCGATAGCAGCTATAATCAGACTATAGATAAAGGTATAAATAGTATAAACAATACGAATGTCGTTTCTACTTGCCCCGATCGCTCGAAACACCGCCGTTTCCCTGCGGCTATCAGCGAGGACTCGGCCGACGATTCCCATACTGATCAGCGCGGCAATACCACCGATAATTGCGCCTGCAATCAGCATCGCTTTTGTCGAAAACTCTTGAACTTGGTCTACCAGTAGTGAATTACTGCCAAATGGCATCAGATATGGTTGTCCAGCGCACTGCACATCCTGGCAGTTACGCTCGCTATAATATCGCTTCATATCGTTCGAGTTATTAAATTCGATGACTGTCCCAAATCCGTATACTGACATTGGCGTGTTGGTGAGATTATCATTTGCTGGGAGAAACTTTTTATAAGCTGCATTATCTGGCATTGCATCGTATAGATCCAAAGGTATCACCCAATTGCCATAAAGCGACGATCCCAATACAGTAGACGCGAGTACGCTGACTGTTGAAAAATTAGTAGACATTTCCGGAGAAAGCCCGACTACCCTGAATGATACGCGCTGCTGGAATGGTGCGACGACTTCACCAAACTTTTCCTTGAATTGATTTTGCTTTGCATCTAACTCTTTTTCACTTTTTGAGCGTGTATCGGACTGAACCGTAGTGGCCGCGCAGTCGTCCGCTTTTGGTAAATCATAGATTAAATTCGGCTTTTGATAGTCTTTATTTGTAGCATTCTTTTTGATTTCATCGCTAACGCGCGCCGCCTCCATCATACGATCCTGGGATACAGAATTACGGTAACAAACAGAAAATGTTACTTTATGAGCATTCTGACGAATATACATAACCCTCTCTAGCTTTTCCTGGGTTGATGCGTCGTCGCGTAGTTTTGGCAACCCTAGAGCGCTCGATATTTTAGACATTGGTGCGATAATCGGAATATCATTCGTATTTTTTTGCGTCTGCAGCAATTGCTTGTCGAGCAAAAAAGCATTCGTAATTTCTGGATCTAGATACGACCAGCCATTCGTTAATTCGGGTGTCGAAGCGTTATAGCCAAACTGCTGTTCAGAACTGATTCCACCGGAAGTTTTCTTTACATCCTCTTTACCCCCGGGCATATCTATCAATGATCCAGATTCAGGCAGCACACCTATTTTGGGCTCGTATGCTGTTTTAGGATTATAGTTCTGTGCGTGCTTTAACGCAGTCTCCGCTGAATTCGCTGTGGTCGTTTTTGTCTGACTTGATTCTCGCTGCGCCTGCATGACAGAGGGAGCACCTGTATTGAGATACTCGGACGATTGGTCTTTTATGAGCGTTTTTTCCTCGCTCGATACATCGAACTCTATACCTAAGCGTTTAGCCTCGGCCTTCATATTTTGAACGCGTTCGTTATAAATTTCTAATGCTCTAGCGCGGATTTCTGGTGTATCATCGTTCCCAAATGCTGCCGGGTTAGAGAATGTTAGTAAATAACGGCTCGATAACCCGTCTGCAAGATATGCTCGGCCGCTCTGAATAATACCCGCAACAACGATAATCGCAACCGCTAATATTCCGAATAACAGCGATGCAGTGACGACCGAAACGATTGTGCGCACTTTTCGGGTACGTAATTTTGTTCCTGCCAGAATTAGAGCGTCACCGATTCGTATCATACAATTTTCCCGTCCAGCATTTTAATTTCACGATCAGCCCGCGCTGCAACAACCGGATCATGAGTAACAATAACGATCGTCGTGCCGTAATCTTTACGAATTTGCTCGAACAAATCGATGATAGCCTTGCTGTTAACGCTATCAAGGTTACCCGTTGGCTCATCGGCGAGTAATACTTTTGGGTTGTTTAGTAGCGCTCTGGCGATAGCTGCGCGCTGCATCTGTCCACCAGACAACTCTCGCGGATAGTGTTTAATTCTATCGCTCAGCCCGACAGCAGACGTTAACTCGACAGCCTTTATCTTGCGCTTTAGCGGATCTTGACGCGAAAACATGCCCGGCACTTCAATGTTGCGGCCCAAATTCAAAAAGGGTTGTAGGTAAAAGAACTGAAAGACGAAGCCAATCGTCTGACCACGAAAACGAGATAATTTTTTGTCACGAAGTTTACCAATATTAACTCCATCAACAGTGACAGCGCCGGAATCACCATCAAACAGTTGCAAAAAACTATCGACTTGATCATCCGAGACGGATTTTTCTTCACTGTTGTTGCCTATGCCCACCATATAATGTCACAAGTGTAGCATAACCATCATACCTATGACTACTGTGAAGTTTTGCGTTTGAACAACCATGCCGCAACTGGTACTGACACGATTAAAATTGCGACACTCCAGACAATCGATAGCGTCACAGAATCACCAACTGGCGTTCCGACGAGGAGTCCACGAACCGCATCAACCATCTGGCTGACTGGTTGATTTTCGGCAAAAGGTCGTAGCCACGAAGACATACTTTCGGCCGGCACAAACGCAGTGCTGGCAAATGTGAGTGGCATAATTGCAACAAAGGTCATCCACTGTACGCCTTCGACGCTCTTTGCAAGCAGCCCGATGATTGCTGACAGCCACGATATTGCTAGCGTAAATAGCGCGATCAAGCCAATGAATACTAGCCATTCTCCAAAATCAGCATTTGGACGGAATCCAATCACGAGGCCGGCAACGACCATAACGATCGTCGAAATACCATTACGAAACAAATCCGACACAACATGACCGTTCAGGACTGCCAGGTTTGACATCGGCAAACTACGGAATCGATCAACAATACCTCGCTGCAAATCATTACAGATAGCGATCGCTGTTGTCGTCGATCCAAAGGCAATCGTTTGCACGATGATACCCGCCATGAGGAAGTTCGTATAATTGCCACCTTCTGTTGCAATTGCACCACCGAATACTGCAGTGAACAGCACCAGAAACATAATCGGCTGGAAGAACGTGCCTAGTAGCTGATCGGTATTTCGAATAATATGCGTACTACTGCGACGGATCATTGTTAGCGAATCGGTGACCGCAGTTATATACTTTGGACGAGTATCAAACTCTAATTTGACTGACATATTATTTTGCCTCCGTTTCGGTCGTCTGTTTGCCGGTGAGCGCCAAAAATACGTCATCCAGTGTTGGCTTGTGAACAGCCATCGCATCGAACTTTATCGATTCTTTTTGTAGAATATCTAGTACTTTGCGAACATCAGTATTTGTGTCTTTCAGCACCAAAGTAACGGTCTTTTCGTCTGCATCTGATTCTTGAATAGATGTCCCTAATACCCTCACCGCCTCTTTGTGGATCTTCGCAGTCGTAAAAGTTAATTCTAGCCTGTCTTTTCCGACTTTAGCTTTCAACTCTTTTGCGGTGCCTTCGGCGATTACCTTGCCGCCATCAATGACGATAATTTTATCAGCCAATTGATCAGCTTCTTCCAGGTACTGCGTTGTTAGTAGGATCGTCGAACCGTTCTGTTTTAATTTCTCGATGATTTCCCACATTGCGATACGAGACCTAGGATCAAGGCCTGTCGTCGGTTCATCTAAAAAGATAATTGGCGGCGTTGCAATCAAACTAACCGCCAAATCTAGTCGGCGACGCATACCACCGGAGTATGTTTTTGCCGGGCGCTCTGCGGATTTTACCAAATCAAATTCTTCTAACAGTTCTTGCGCTCGAGCGGCGGCGCTCGCTTTAGTCAGGCGGTATAGACGACCCATCATGACTAAATTTTCTCGACGCTCCTCGCATATATAGTATTGCCTTTATTCTATCAGCAATTCATCATGGATAAAAGCACGCTCTCGGGCTACTGGCGTGTCACTTTGACCATAGCCGGACGAATCGCCTGGCCATTCAATGTATACCCAGCTTGCAGTTCGGATTCAATAACTTCAGACTCACCTTCAGCGTCTTCATCAAATTGGATTGCCTCGTGTATGTCAGGATTGAACTCTACACCCTTGCCGGCATCAATGCGACGCAGATTCAGAGCTTCGAGTGACTTTTCGAGGTTTTTTACTAAACCACCAATACCAATTGCCCACTTGTGATCTTTTAAATCTTCAGGGGTATGAGTAATAGCTCGCTCGATGTTATCGATAACCGGAAGGAGTTTCAGGATAGCTGCAGACTGTCCGGCGCTTCTGGCCGCTGTCTTTTCTTGCTCGCCACGTTTACGATAATTCTCAAAATCAGCGCGCGTTCGCTGTAGGTCAGCTGTTAGTTCCGCAACCTGCTGCTCTAGTTCTTCTTGTTTTTTATTCTTTCCCGCCATGGCAGCCTCCTAAAATAAATTCTTTATTGCATTCAAAATATCGATAATCACGTCACCTATCGTCGAAATAACTGCAACAATCGCGTTGACTACCGCTTCAATAATTGCCGTAATGCCATTAACGATTGTATCAACTAGTTGCATATTACAGTACCTCCTCTAACATTGAGCCCGCGTGACGCACCAGCCGCATAACTTTACCGTAACTCTGGCGTGTCGGCCCTAATACGCCGATATAGCTGCGGTCGCTATAGGGCGATCGAAATCGACTGACGATGAGTGTCGCGCCGCTTGTTTTTCCAATTGGATTTTCGGCACCGATATAAACGTTTAACGGTTCGTTTGGTGCAGCTTCACGCAGCCAAGGTTCGAGGTTATCGAGCAACGTTGCGACGTTCTGCGCATGATTACCCTGCATAAATTCTGGCTGTCCGAAGAGGTTTCCCATACCGCTCATATACAGCTGATCGCCAATTGTCGCCAGACCAAGGTTGTGCGTTAAATCAACCAGGCTATCGACTGCGCTTCGAATCGCTCGATCTGCTCTATCACCATGCGTGTTAACTCGCGCTTCAATCGCCCGCGCACCACGATCTAATTGCAGCGACTGCGGATTACTAGCGTGCGCTTCGGTTAGCGTATTAACATAGAATCGATAGCCTTGATCCGTTGGGATGCGACCAGCACTTGTGTGTGGTTGCGCAATGAACCCGAGATCTTCAAGCTTCGCCATTTCACTACGAATGGTCGCACTCGACACGCCAAAAAGCTTCGCCAGCGTCACACTTCCCACTGGTACTGCAATTTCAGCATACTGCTCGATGATTGCTGCAAGTATCTGTATTTGGCGGTCTGTCATAGTCTGATTATAGCAAATTTTGGCACTCTTTGCAATCGAGTGCCAGACCGAAGCATTGATCTGGCAAACAAAAGCATTTATCGATACAATGAATATATGAGTTTTTTAAGTGATATCGGCAGCTTTCTGGGTGAAGCGCAACAATTTCGTGAAGAGCTAACGTCAGTAAAGGACGATTTTGTATCGTCTGCCATATCTGCAGCAACTGCGACATCAGGGGCAGTGACAGACTCGGCGCAATCAATCAGCGATGACACGACTGCAATAACCACCGACATTCAACAGATGGCAAGTGGCGTCGTACAGGATATTCGACAACCCCTTTCAAAAAACGACCAGTAAATCTGGTCGTTTCAATATAGTTTATGGATCGCGGCGCGTTTCGGGAAGTGCCAAGCGCAGTACCATTGCAATCAGGAACAATACCGCGATAATCAACAGATAGTACTTCATCGGCTAGCTGTTCTTTGCTCCGCCGTACACCGATGATCCATATCCAGATGCGTTCGAACGCGCGATATTCGTATGTCCTGCAGGAGCAGGGGCAAGTGTTTTTACGATGGCACTGACGCCAGTGATGGCAACAATAGCAATCCCGATATGCTTGAGGAAGTCTTTGCGATCCATTTTTTTCGCCAACAAACTGTTCAGTTCTTGTTTCATTAGTTCATGCTACCTTGTGTTTATTTTATTTTTCTTATGCTTTTATATAACACCATTTGAAAATAACTGTCAACGTCAACTACGACACAGTTGTTATACCATCCATCGATAATCCTCGATGAGTGCGTGATGTATCTGAACGCGTCACCATGGCTGTCCGGCGAGCAACTTTGTCCGGCAGTACACCATTAGATCGAATCGGCACGGCAACACGGCGATGCGGCACAGTTTTTCGGAAACCGTCAACGCTACGAGCGGGCGTAACTGGAGCCACATATACTGCCGCTTTGATAGGTGCTATTGCAGGTGGAGTAGCCCGTCCCTGCGCGCGCTCCTCGTCTTGCTCACTGCGGCTTTCTACAGTACGTTTTATAGACTTAGGGACACTCCGTCGCTCCGCTCGGCGACGTAAATACACAGCAATCGCCCCTAATTGATAAACAACAATAATTGGTCCAGCGACGATCATTTGATTCACGATGTCTGGTGTCGGCGTTATCAGGGCAGCGGCAATTACTGCTCCAATAATGACAAAGCGCTGCGACGACAGTAGTGACCCAGGAGGGAATGGGCGAACATGATCAAAAATGAACAGCAGTAATGGTAGCTGGAATAGCGCAGCAAGCCCCAATAAATACATCACAACAAACCCCAAATACGACTCTGCAGTCAAACTGGGAGCAACCGCATCACCAGCAAATGTCGTCAAGAAATTGATAGCAGCGGGAATAGCCACCATGTAGCCAAAGATTGCGCCAGCCGCTGCCAATGCCGCAGACAATACCACGATAATGGCGATGAAACGCCGTGATGTTTTACCGAGAACGGGCTGCAAGAAACGATACAAATGATAGACGACAACCGGAATTGTCAGTAGCGCACCGAAGTACAAACAAACAGTAAATATAAAGCTAAAACCGCCACCCGGCGTCAAGTATATTAATTTTTCGCCTTGCAGCGGCGCGACAATAAAATTAACAAGGAGGTCCTTGAACTGGAACCCTATCGAAGAGGTGACGATAAGTACCGCAACAATCCAAAACAAACGATTCCGGAGCTCGAAAATGTGCTCCAGAAAAGTTAGTTCAGCAGGCTTACTACTAGGACTGCTTTGTATCGTTTTGTTTTGTGGCTGCTTTTTTGTCTGTTGTTTTTTCATCGCTCATTCCCTTGCGCAGTTCTTTCATTGAATCACCAACACTTCGAGCCAGTTCCGGAAGCTTTCGGCCCCCGAAAAGTAACAATATCACTAAAAAGATGATAATTAATTCAGGTGTACCTAGTCCAAACATATATTCCTCGCTTTATGAAAATCTTCTTTAATAGTATATCGATTATGGTAAGATAGCAAGTAGAAGACGCTAATGTAACACTAACAGAGAAAGATATCTATGTATCAACTCAGCCAGTTCGCTCAAACCGCAGTCTATAACTGCTCAGATTCTACCGACAACACCTATGGTGCTGGGAATTTTGGTACATGCGCAGCTGATGTAGCGACAGCACCAGGCCAAAATACAGGCGCCGAAACAACCGCCGAAAACAGTGTTGGCGCACCCGACACTGGGACATTCCTTGGACTCGTCACGTCCGGTAGCTTTACGATTATATTGCCTGTCGCAGTAGCGCTACTCATTACTGTCGCAGCGACAATCGTTGTCATGCGACGCAAAAAAATTAATCACTAGATTATATAGCGTAACTAAGAGCGAGCCGCATCGGTTATGGCGTCTAGCAGATCTCTTGCCGCAATTCGTGCTTCATCGTCATGACGATTAAAGATATCTTCACGATGCGCAATTTCGTCAACGACCCGCACAGCACGATCCAGGTCATCATTGATAATAAAGTGATAATACGGCACGCTAAGCGCACGCATAAGTTCGTCAGCCGCTGCCTGTAGACGGTTCGGGAGTTCATGTTCAAATTCCTCGACCGTACTATAGCGAGCAGAAAGTCGCCGTCGCCATGTATCGTAATCGGGTGGCAAAATGAATAGTGCGCGAACAGCGTCATCCCCCAGGTCTTTGAAAACTGTAATTCCATTCACATCTATATTACCGAGTGTCACCTTGCCGCTATCGTTCGCGGCTCGAAACTCCTGGACGCTAGTCCCATAATAATTACTGCCGTACTTATTCACCTCTATCAGGTCATGACCAGTTAACATATCGAGCATTACTTGATGTGAAACAAAATGATATTCTACGCCGTCCTGCTCCATGATGCCATTATTAGCCCTCGGACTCCGTGTCGTATGGGTCACGATTTTGTGGTAGCCATCTTTTTTCAAAAGTTTTGATTGAATCGTATCTTTGCCTGCACCAGAAATCCCAACCAGCAGTAGTGTATTTGATGCAGCAACAACATCCCGCGCACCTTGATCTGCTTGATAATTTCGTGCGAGTGATTCAATTTCCATAAAGTATCAGTATAGCAAATATAGCAACAAGCTACAAAGCATACTATTAGTCGCGCTTTAGCATCACCGTAAACGCTTCGGACGGAAATTCTGTCGCGGAATAACATCTTTTAATTTGTCGACGACTTCACGACCTAGGCGCTGCGATTCACTACGATGCGCCATCACGCTCAGGGCGTCGATCATTTCTCCGGCAACATAAAAATCAACACGAACCAAATCTTCGGCAATGTACGTATCGAGTTCGTAGTTGAAACTGCCGTACCCGCTCGTGACACTCTTTAGTTGGTCATAGAAATCAGTCAGTAGGTTTGCAAGCGGTGCTTCAAATGCAATCAGGGCACGTTCGTCGATATAGCTGAGATTTTTTTGCTGCCCGCGCTTGTTGACGATCAACTGGATCACCGCGCCGATATATTCTTTTGGAACGATAATTTCACCCTGAATCCAGGGTTCACGAATTTCATTAATTCTAATGACGTCTGGCAGGTCACTGGCGCTTTTGATATCCAGCTGCGTGCCATCAGTCAGCATAACCTGATAGTCGGTCGATGGATTCGTTACTACCAAATCAAGGCTATATTCGCGCTCTAATCGCTCGCGAACAATGTCCATATGCAGTAGCCCGAGGAATCCAATACGCACACCGAACCCTAGTACGGGCGAGTTCTCAGGTTCAAATTGCAGTGCGCTGTCGCTGAGACTCAGTTTTTCGACTGCATCTTTTAATTCCTGATAGTCTTCGTTACTCACCGGGAAAAATCCGGCATACACGAACGGCTTGACGTTTTGATAGCCTGGCAACATTGCATCGGCGTGCGTGCGTTTCGTCGTAACCGTATCACCTACTTTTGCGTCACGAGTCGTTTTGAGGTTGGTGACAATATAGCCAATTTCGCCTGTTGTCATTTCGGCGTTCGCCTTCATCGTAGGATTTAATGATCCGACTTCGAGCGCCAATCCATCAGCACTGGTTGCTAACATCTGAATCGTATCGCCCTTTTTGATCGAACCATCGACGACACGTGTATATAAAATCACACCGCGATAATCATCATAATAACTGTCAAAAATCAGCGCGCGTGTTGGCGCCGCAGGATCACCTGATGGCGGCGTGACCTTTTCGACAACCGCATCCAGAACTTTTTCGACACCGAGGCCGGTCTTTGCACTGATCTGCAAAATGTCAGATTCGTCACAGCCTAATAGGTTGATAATTTCGGCACTGACCCTTGGCACATCAGCAGCAGGCAGATCGATTTTATTCAGTACCGGAATGATCGTTAAATCCGCAGCAAGTGCCAGATACACGTTTGCGAGTGTCTGAGCCTGGATACCCTGACTGGCATCAACTACCAAAATAGCACCCTCGCAGGCTTCCAGACTACGGGAAACCTCGTAGCTAAAATCGACGTGACCAGGAGTATCGATCAGGTTCAGGTCGACACCGTTATGTTGCATACGAACCGGCGCGAGTTTGATCGTGATTCCCTTTTCTCGCTCCAGATCCATACTATCAAGTAGTTGCGACTTCATATCACGTTTTTGCACCGTACCGGTCATTTCCATCATGCGGTCAGCAAGTGTCGACTTTCCGTGGTCGATGTGCGCAATAATACAAAAGTTTCGAATGTGAGATTGATCCATATAGTTATGGTTGATGCAATTGCCATTTTCGTAAATGCGTTAAACAGTTTTGCGTCAAACAAGCCTTTGATACGTCGACTCATAACGACAAATAAAATCAGTACCTCAACAACCGCAACAATTGATTGAGCATACGCCAGCCCATAGGCTCCCATTCCTAATTCTAGACTGAACCAGATCGCCAGCCCAATATTCAAACTAATGGCAAAAATCGATATATAGAGTGGTGTTTTTGTGTCTTGCTGCGCATAAAAACTACGGGCAGCGATATAGTAAATCGACCTGAACAGAATAGCAACGACAAGCGCACCCAACAGTCCCGCCATTAGTGCATCACCACCATTTTTAATAAAGTTCACTAAATACCCACGAGTAAAATACGTAACAACCGCCACCGGCATTGCCAACCACACGATGACACGCAGCACCGTTTGCAGTTCCGATTTGAACAAATCGGGGCGCCCTTGGCTGAGTCGCTCAGTCATTTTTGGAAATGCTGCCGTACTGATCACGACGCCGATCATATTAATTGGCGCCATGTGGAGTGTCGTCGCCTGGTTATACGCGGCCAGCGTCCCCATTGCAAAGCGTGAAGCCAAGTTGGTCTCTACAATTCCTACCAAAAAGTCCATTCCCTGGTCAAGTGATCGCGCCGGAAGAAGTGACAATACTTTTCGAAATCCTTTGTTTTTCCAGTAGATCTTGAATCTGTAATCAAATCCTAGCCCTAACAGTCCAATAAAGGCAGCGATGTAGGCATCATACCCTGTTTTGTACGTATCGTAATACGTACCGTTCAATAGACGCATTCGGAAGAATCCGAACAACAGGGAAATAAGTGTCGATCCAGCCAGCAGCGCTGCTGCCAGCTGGATTGTCAGGCGCTTATTCGCGCGAGCAACAACACTTTGCACTCTTCCCATGACACACCACCTTTATGCCGCGTGAGCGTACAGTTGAGCTTCCTTTGGAAGTTTCGTATCCTTTAGTAGTTCTTCGACAGTTGCTTCGTCGATCGTTTCTTCAACCAACAATGCTTGCGCTAGTTTATCGAGACTTTCGCGGTTATGTGTAATCACAATTTCAGCACGTCGTGCAGCTTCTTTGATCAGCTGTTCAACTTCGCTGTCGATGACTTTTGCGGTTTCGTTACTATATGGACGATCGTGTGTCATCTTGTCGAAAACCATACCGCCGTTATCTTCATGGAAAACTTGGTCGCGTAGCTTACTACCCATACCTTGTTCAATTACCATGTCGCGCGCAATTTCAGTTGCCTTTCGGAGGTCTGACCCAGCACCAGTCGTGATACCATCTGCCCCGTAAAGGATTTTTTCTGCAACACGTCCACCCATTGCACGAGCAAGGATATCTTTGAATTCGTAAACATTCGTATAGCTTTTGTCTTCCGGCGGCAAGAACCACGTGACGCCACCTGTGCCACCACGAGGTATGATCGTGACTTTATGGACAGGATCACTATCAGGCAAGACGTGACCCACAATTGCGTGACCAGCTTCGTGATATGCCGTCAGCTCTTTTTCTTTTTCGTTCATGACTTTCGTCTTGCGCTCTGGTCCAATTGCAACCTTTTCGAACGCCTCTGTCAGGTCATCGTTGTTGATCTTTTTACGATTTGCACGTGCGGCGATAATTGCAGCTTCGTTTGCAATGTTTGCCAGGTCAGCACCAGACGAACCAGCTGTTTTTGCAGCCAATTTATCAATCTTGACGGTATCGTCGGTTGGCTTCTTTTTGAAGTGCACCTTCAGAATAGCTTCACGGTCACGTCGCTCTGGCAGCATGATATTTGTTCGGCGATCGAAACGACCTGGTCGTAGTAATGCTGGGTCGAGTACGTCTGCACGGTTTGTTGCCGCTAGCACGATGACGTTCGTCCCTGTTTCGAAGCCATCCATTTCAACCAAGATCTGGTTCAATGTCTGTTCACGTTCGTCGTGTCCGCCGCCCATACCGCTACCACGCTTGCGACCAACAGCATCAATTTCATCGATAAAGATAATCGCTGGTGAGTTTTTCTTTGCTTTTGCAAACAGATCACGAACACGTGACGCACCAACACCAACAAACATTTCAACGAACTCTGAACCAGAAATACTAAAGAATGGCACATTTGCTTCACCCGCAACAGCGCGTGCAAGCATAGTTTTACCAGTACCTGGACTACCGACTAACAGTACACCCTTTGGAATCTTCGCCCCAAGCTCTTCGTATTTTTTTGGATGCTTTAGGAAGTCGACGACCTCTTCGAGGTCTTGTTTTGCGCTATCATTACCGGCGATATCAGCAAATAACACTTTTTCTTTATCTGTGCCATACAATTTTGCCTTTGATTTGCCGAATCCCATCGCCTGATTGTTCTGGCCTTGCGCCTGGCGCATCATAAACATAAAGAATCCGACAATTAGCAGAACCGGAACGATAATGATCGCAAGGTTCCAAAGCGTTTGGCCAGTTTCAGATGGTGCAGTGTCTTCTAGGATGCGCTGTTTGACATCTTTGTTCAGAGTGTCATCGCGAAGTAGCGTACTGACACCACCTTGCAGATAAGAAGACTCTTTCGGCTCATCGCTGCCTTTTGGTGTAATTTTGAGATTATTACCGCTACCTTCGATTTTTTCGATTTCACCTTTGTTTGCGCGCTCGATAACCGAAGAAATATTGACGTTCTTCAGTTGATCACGAGGAGTAACAATTGCAAATACAGTTAATATACCCAGAACAACAATTGCCCAGAATAATCCTAGACGAATCCAGTTTGATGTATTTTTTTTCGGTGGTTTGCTTTTTGTTGCCATACTGCCTGTTACTAATCCTTTCGAGTCAAGATAAAATAGAGATTTCCCACTCCTACTATCATAGCACTTATCGGGACACCTCGACAATAAATTCAGTCTTCGTAAAGCGAAGTGTTATACCTTTGCTGATTTCGTAAACACGACCGCCATGTAACGTTTTTATAGCATGTAGCATCTGCTGACGCTGCTTTATCGTCAGACTGTCCTGCAGGTGGCGCAGACAAATTTGACGCAGCAATTCAACGGCGACATCCGAACCAATTGAAATAAACAGATGTCTAGGATAATGGAGCCTCGCTGGTAAAACAGAATTAACCTCTGCTTCAATCTGATCGCGCAGCTCTGCTTGCCTCGATCGAAGCAGCGCCATATATTCAACAGAATCGTCACTAGCCATGCGAAGTGCAGCTCGCATACGGTTGCGCAGGTATTTTTGACTGCTATTCGTACTGTCTTCTCGCCACTGCAAATTATGCTCAGCCGCGTACTGTAGAATCGCTTTTTTTCGCGTTGACAGTAGTGGACGCCGTACATCCGACCGCCCCAACACAGCCAGGCCGCGCCATCCAGTTCCACGCTGGCAGTTGATGGCAACTGTTTCGAGTAAATCATCCGCATGGTGCGCCGTCATAATCAGCCCGTCATGCTGCTGTGCAACGGTAGACAAAAATGCATACCTGCGACGTCGTGCCATTTCTTCACTCGATGTCACCCCCAACTCTTCGCGCTTTGTCGTATATTCAAGTCCGTATTTTTCTGCCAATTTCTGGACGAATATCGCGTCATCTGCCGAATCATCCCTGATTCCGTGATCAAAGTGCGCCACGATAATCTCGCCTTTCGGCAAGTTCGTTAACCATACCGACTCGTCGTGTATTAGTTTATGCAGCAAAACAACCGAATCGACTCCACCACTTACACCGACAACATACGTATTCATAGGTAACTAAAACCTCTTTGAAATCTGCACCCCAATCCAAATGCCAAATATTCCACCGATAAATCCACCCAAAATACTCCAGCCACCGAGTGGATCGTTGTCTCCAAACAATACTGGAATATACGAGCCAATTGCCCCGAACACAGTTGCGAACAGTAATATTGATTTTTTATTCATAGATATGTTTAGTATATCGCGAATCACCTACTTTAGGGCATAATAGTAGCATGAAAAAGAAAGTGCTTATTACCATCATGATTATACTCATCTCACTCGTTGCCCTTGCCGCCGTTATCGTTGCCGCGATCTATTTTTGGCCGCTCCGATCATCCAGCCTACAAACCGGTACACCAAAAACAATTTCATACGAGCAGTCAATCGCGCAAACCGGCGCCCTGGCCCAGTCCGAATCAAAACGCGGCGTGCTGGATACCTGCCAATCAAAAGTAATGACGCATGGACAAAAAACTGCAAAAACAGTAGTCATGCTCCACGGTGTGACAGCTTGTCCTGATCAATATGACGGCCTTGCAAAGGTTTTCTATGATGCCGGTTATAACGTTTACATTCCGCGAGCCCCGTATCACGGTACAGCGAATAAAAAAGACCATGGACAAGTGACAGCCCAGAATCTAGTTGATTACGTTAATACGTCTATCACCGCTGCGACAGGCCTAGGTGACGAGCTGGGTGTTGTCGGCCTTTCCGGTGGCGGCATGTTGGCAACATGGGCATCGGAATACCGACCAGAAGTCAAACGTGCGCTGATATTATCACCATTCTATGAACCAGCGGCTGCACAGGCGCCAAAATGGCAACTACCTTTCCTACACGTACTGTACGGATTTCACATTCTACCAGATACCTTTATCGAACCCGCTACTCCAGACGGTGCAGCATTCTCGTACCGCGCGCTGGCAAATTACGACATTGTCGCCAAAAACTTCAAAAAAGACCCGAGCGGACTATCGCTCCAGTCGATCGCCGTCGTCACAAGTGATAGCGATGATCAAATTGATCTGTCGCTCGCCAAATCAATTCCGCA
>SEAL01000052.1 GCA_004145215.1 Chloroflexota bacterium
CTATATATTCAGGTAGAAGTAACACGACATGACTCGTGCTGAGTTTCCTCATTCGGATATTCCTGGATCAAAGCTTGATGACAGCTCCCCAAGACTTTTCGCAGTCTTCCACGTCCTTCATCGGTAATATACGTCTAGGCATCCATTGTGTGCCCTTGAGTACCTTTTTATGCATCGACTTAACTAGTAATTGCTAAATAACAATTACTTGCCGTCAATCTTTAAAAAATTTTTTCTTACAACCTAATTGTTAAACATCCTGCGGTCTCCACATTGAGAACACATTCAAACTCATCTCTATTGATGAACTCTCACTGTTCTCAAATCAGCTTTCTTATCTTACCACCTAGATCTTCACATGTCTAGGGGTTTGGTGTTGTTATTTTTGTGACATTCGACGCAATTCGATCTGTCTTATAATTCACACCGCCAGAGGTTCTTTCGAACGTTCGCTTAACTTCTCATTACTATACTCTGCCTATATTTGTTTTGCAAGGCTTTTTAGTAATAAATCGTACAAAATCTATCGTGCCAATGTTAGAACCCCCGATACTCTCGGTTAGCGAGCTGTCATCAGTGGCTTAACTGATCGAGCCAGCGCAGTAGAACACCTCGTTTGATTGCCGAGCCGGGGCTATTGTAGCGTGCATCAAATGAATGGTCAGCATAGGGTATCGTATACATTTGAACATCATTGCCTAATGATGCTACCTTTTCAGAGAACGCCTGGACATGCGCTGCGTACACGAGATGGTCACTTGCGCCAGTTACGAGCAACGTCGGCGGCAAACCCGCCACGATCTTTTTGGCTGGATCAGCATACGTCCACTGCGCAGCAACTTCGGACGGACTGCCACCTATATATGACGACAGTACAGGTCGAGGGTCTTGATACATAGTCGAATCATATAGCTTACCCAAGTCTGCTGCTGGGTAAAGACCGACAACCCCTACGGGTGATACTGGGGCAAAATCTCCTGTATCGATCTGTCCACTCTTTAGTCCGTACGCGACATTTAACGCCAGACTTCCTCCAGCGCTATTACCTAGCAGTACAACCTTGGTCGACGCAATACCCTGTTTCACCCGGTTAACCTCTAGCCACTGTAAGAATCGAACTATGTCATCGGTCGCATCTTTCCACCTTTCAGGTGGCGCCAAGCGGTATTCAACTGAAAAGACCGTGTAGCCTCTATCTGCGAGCATCGAAGCTGTCGGTGTCATATCAGCGGGTGATCCGCTGGCGAACCCACCGCCGTGCAACATAACAACGACTGGTCGCGTCGCGATGGTTTCGACAGTAGATCTCCATAGAAGCGCTGAAAGCTTTTTATTGTCAGCCGCTGGAAAACTAACAATGCTACTAGGACTCCGCGGAAGTGGGTCCTCGGACGACCATAATTCCTGACTCGCCACCTCTACCCCGCTATTTTTTGCAAAACTAACCTGTGCAGATAGCACGACAGTGGCACTCACAACCGTAACTATTGAGGTCAGTATCATTACTAAAGCAAATCTAAAGGATCGTTTATGAAATGCAGCGGCTCCAATGACCATTCCGACTATGCCAATAATTAGAAACTGGCCTGGTACCGCACCTAAAAAGAGTGACAAGAAAGTCGTACCCATCTGGTTACTATGAAACAGGCACGCTAGAAATAGCATGCCTGTTATAGCGCGAGCTGCAAAGAATCTGTAGTAGATTGCTTTATCAGATCGATTCACATATTTTTTACGAGCAGCGTAGAGGGATAATCCAATGTAAACAACCACGCTCAGTAGCAGTAACTGACTCGCTGCGATAATATCATAAAGCACTCCGGCAATGGCGATCTGCGACATCAAGACAAAGAAGGCAGCAGTTGCGATCTTTAAACTATTCTTTAGTGCCGCGATCATAGATTTCAAGATGATCGACGCACTATTTCGTCGCGACGATCTATCGCCTATGCCCTCACCCATCCTATTCATATTAGTCATCATACCACGAGCACTAAAAATAATTTCAAATAAAAAACACCCTACGAATGGTGGGCGATGAGGGACTTGAACCTCCGACCTCGTCATTATCAGTGACGCGCTCTAACCAGCTGAGCTAATCGCCCCCACTTCGTAGGGTGTTTTTTGTAGTATCAATTCATGGTGGGCGCTGAGGGGCTCGAACCCCCGACCCCCTCGGTGTAAACGAGGTGCTCTAGCCAACTGAGCTAAGCGCCCATGAAATGAATGATGTCAATGTATTTGGTGGAGTGAGAACGGACTTTCGCCCGACTCACCCCATATCGTTCTCGCTGCTTGGAATGATCCACCAGAGTCATACGACAAATCATTATCGTGTAACTCTGGTGGAGCAACGGGGACTCGAACCCCGGACCCCCTGCTTGCAAAGCAGGTGCTCTAGCCAACTGAGCTATTGCCCCAAACGTGACGTGAACTTTATTTATTTTACAGTAGAATTACCCAAGTATCAAGGGGTAATTTCATTCTAGGTAATTTATAGCACGTCCGTTATAATAAGCCGCATGGGATACGAATTTAGTACAGCATGGTTTGTTGTCGGATTATTAGTAACAATCGCAGGTGGACTCTTTATGAAGTATCACATGTGGGTTGCCGATAATTTTGGCGGCGGCATGGGTAGCTATGACCGTTACAAATTAGCAGCACTCATTACTGTCATCGTAGGATTGGTATTTATGGTCAACATACATACAGTACTACTCGGACTGATATTTGGCGCGCTATTTGGCGGCATCGCTAACGGTTAAACGAACAGAATAGAATAACAAAATACCCCCTCTATCATAGAGGGGGTATTTTGTTAGATCTGTTATATACAAAATAGCTATATATAACAAAAAGCCTTCGAATGAGCGAAGGCTTTTTGTACTTTGGTAATTTAGTTGTGCAACATCAAACGTCAGGGTTCTACGATTTTTTGAACTTAGTCTTGTCCGCTAATAAATTAACGGGCGAAGTTGTTATGTAAGTTCATCATAACAACAAGACCGACCTAGCTTCAGCAATTGATTACTCGAATTGCTGGCATAACTCTCCCTAGAAAGGAGGTAATCCATCCGCACCTTCCGGTACGGATACCTTGTTACGACTTAACCCCAATCATCCCCCCCACCTTAGGCCGACGAATCGGACTTCGGGTGTTGGTGACTTTCATGGTTTGACGGGCGGTGTGTACAAGATCAGTGACGTATTCACCGCAGCTTGCTGATCTGCGATTACTAGCGATTCCAACTTCAAAGAGGCGAGTTTCAGCCTCTTATCCGAACTGAGATTAGCTTTGATGCGATTTGCTCCACCTCGCGGCTTTGCTGCGCATTGTACTAACCATTGTATTATGTTTCTAGCCCAGGGTGTAAGGGTAATACTGACCTGACATCATCCCCTCCTTCCTCCCTATTACTAGGGCAGTCTGAATAGAAAAATACAACTATTCACAAGGGTTGCGCTCGTTGATGGACTTAACCAAACATCTCACGACACGAGCTGACGACGGCCATGCAACACCTGTCACTTGGTTCAATAAAGCACTCACTACTTTCGCAGTAATTCCAAGGATGTCAAACCCTGGTAAGGTTCATCGGTTATCATCGAATTAAAGAACATAATCCACCGCTTGTGCTGATCCCCGTCAATTCCTTTATGTTTTAGTCTTGCGACCGTACTCCACAGGCGGGATACTTAACGCGTTAGCTTCGCTACTGAAGGGGTCGATACCTCCAACAG
>SEAL01000053.1 GCA_004145215.1 Chloroflexota bacterium
ACGAGGGGCGTCATATCAATGAATGATACACAGCGCCACACCTCGAAGCATTGACTATTATACTTGTTACTATGTATTCTGTCAATTATGTAGCGGTACACTTGAATTACATGTTAGTGTTGACTTAACAACGCTTATGCCTGAATATGGTAACAAATGCTGCAACGCCTAGTAAAAACAAAAAACGTTTCGTCGCAATCAGCTCCCCTAACGGGATTTACTATCGTGGAATTATTGATCGTGATTGTCGTCATCGGTATATTGGCGTCCATTACTGTAGTCGCATTTCGTGGCGTACAACAGCGTGCCACTTCTACGGCATATGTGTCGTCAATCGATCATTGGGAAAAAGTTATGCGTGCGGAATATGCGACAACTGGAAAATTACCTACGACGGCGTCTTATATATGTTTAGGGACTGCTGCGAGTAACTTTTCGGCAAATTCAGAAATGGTCAGTGGATCATGTGGTCAATTGGTCGATTCGACCGGTGCAGTATTCAATTTCATGTATGATCAATCATTTACTGACCAGTTCCAATTAAAATCAAATTTTAGAAATGGATTACTCTCGCAGATTAAGCGCCAACCGTTGCCCGATAATGGTTCGGTCATAATGCGGGGTGCAATGGTGCGGATAACGAGCGTTTCGGGTACGACTCGGGTCGACCTGGTCTGGTACCCAGAGGCTAAAAACACTTGCGGCCGCGGTGTCGATGCATGGGCTGCGATTACAACGATTACCGTTGGTGGCTGCACTATTTCGTTTGATCTGGTGTAGTGTCTATGTATTCGCCACTCAGTAGATCTGACTCGAATTGCAGTATACCTTTGTACGTTGGATCATAGTGATCGGTGTTTGGTAGTTCGAGTGTCGTGATGCAATGCCAAATTTTTTGTAGCAGCTGGCTGAACTCGTCCAATTCTTCGCGGGTGAATGTTGCGTTCAACCCGATAATGTCACCGCTGCGTGTCGGTTCGACGAATTGCAATACGCCGACGTCAACAGTGTACGATCCAAAGTTACGTGAATGTTCAACCAGCAGTTTGTAGAACATTAATTGCTGGCGGTATTTATGCAATTTGATTTTATCGTAATCCGTTTTTCCTTTCCAGTCGGCGACTGGTTTACCGGTTTTGTAATCGGTAACGATCATGGTCCGTGATTGTTTGTCGATATCGACCAGGTCTAATTTGCCCGTTAAATGTGCCTTGCCGACAATTGACTGTTCGGCGGCAAAGTCTAGCTCGGCTTTTTGGGTTACTGTGAAATCAATGTATTTTTCGGACAGAAATGCTTGCAGCGCGTCACTACCCTTTTGTAGGTACAACTGAAATTCATCTGCTGGTAAATGCTGTTCGGTTAAATACGTTTCGAAATCTTTCAGAATATCTTCGACGGCGCGGTGGCTTTCCGTCGCGGCCAGGTGCGAATGGGCACGCTGCAAAGTTGCATGAATCGCTGTGCCGTATGCTGCCTGTGGACCCTTGGCTTCGGGGAATCGCAGTAGATTGCGTAGCAAAAATCCACGAGGCCCTCCATGGGTCACGTCTAGGAATGATCCGACATGCGTTGCGCTTAGTTTGTATCGTTCTAATGTTGGCTGTAGTAATTCTTTCATGGTGCCGGTGTCGACGGTGACGATTGGTTCGTACCAGCGTAGCTCGGATGCTTCGGTTAGCGTTTGAATCGTGTGATCGATTTTGATCGGTTCTGCTTGCCATCCTTCAATGCTGAGGAAGCTGGCTGGCAGCGTTTCTTTGCCATTGTCATCGGCAGCCGAATAGCTAATTGCTAGTTGTTTTTTGGCGCGCGTCATACCTACAAAGAATAGTCGCAGACGTTCGTCGAGTGACCCGCCGCTGACGGCAAGTGGTAAGTTTTCGGGATAGCCGATCATGCTGGATCTGCTGCGGACACGTTCTCCCCATGCATTGTCGACGGCATTAATGATGTAGATGTGGTCGAATTCCAGGCCTTTTGATTTGTGCGCGGTCATCAAATTGACGGCACTATCTAACTGCTCGACGTTCGGCCGTAGTGCTGCGATAGTACTGCCTAGCTCTTTGTGCAAGTCAATAAATTCCAGGAACGTCTGCAGGCGCGGTGTTTCGTCTGATTGATATTCTCGCAGTTTGTTTCGGATGGTGCGCAGCGCTTCAAGGCACGTAATATAGGCGTCCGGTTGCTTTTCCAGGTGTTCTGGATTAAAGAAGTAACCAAAGATCGGCGATACAAATCCCGTAGTTTCTGTTGATTCAACGTGGTGTTTTGCCGGAGTGCCAATAATGATGTCTAACATTCGTTCTAGCGGCTGATGAACGACCTGCGCGGCGGTAGTCACTAACCATGTATGAATAGCGGTGAATGCTGGCGTTGTCGCCATGACTTCCATCCAGCCACTGTGACTGCTTTTTGCCGCCAGGCTGAGCTTCCAGATGTCTAGCGGATCGATTTTCCACGCTGGATGCGTCAATAATTCTGGTAGTGCGGCGTTGACTTCATCGTGCCGACCTTCGTACAGATTGACGATGAGTCGACTAAGCTGTTCGATATGAACAATAACATCCAATTCCAGGACATTATCACGGCGTTCATAGTTGACGGCGATATCAGCGTCGGCAAAATACGGCAGTAAACTGACAATTTCACTGTGGCGTCTACCTAGGACGGTAATTGACGCTGGCGATACGCCACTTTTGATTTTGTCGGCGATGGATGATACGATCCAGCTCTTTTCGTCACCTGCAGTATCTAGCTGATAGAACCCGACGCTACTTCCCTGTTCGGTAACATGGGGTGTCAGAGTTTTATTCAGGTCTGGAATGCGAGTCTCTAGTCTGTCGCCGCCTTGGACGATGACGCTACGAGATTTTTCTAGGACGATTGGTGCACTACGGTAATTATCGGTAAGCGTTACGATGCGCGCCAGTGGATAGACGTCGCGAAACCCAATAATATTGCCAATGTCGGCACCCTGAAAGCTATAAATTGCTTGATCATCATCGCCAACGACTAGGACATTTGGCATGCCTTCGCTGACAGGATTGTCAGTCAGATTATGCAGAATACGCATCTGCGCCATGTTGGTGTCCTGAAACTCGTCGACCATAATGTAGTGGTGCTTTTCTTGCAAATTGAACCGTAATTCTGGGACTTTTTCGATAGTGTGAACGACGTTCAAGATCATATCGTCAAAGTCATAGAGCGCTTCTTGTTCCATTTTTGCCAAGTATTGGTAGTAAATATAGGCAACGGCACGTAGTTTTGCTTGACGATCGCGAGTTTTGAATACAAAGTCACCTTTGTCATTCTTTTTCATACATAAATTTCGCCAGGCAGTGATCGGTTTTGTTGAATTATCAGTAGTTGCGAGTACGACTGCTTGCTGCAGGCTGTCGGCAATAATACGACCAAGTGGCGTAATGTTCGGGACGATAACATCGATCGATGATTCGCGGATCGGTTCTATGTGTGGCGCCAGTTGTTCGGCAGTTGTTTTTTTGATGCCTGCTGCAAATATATCCGCCAGTGTTCGCTCGGCGGCGTCCAGTGCGCTGTCGTTTGCATCCAGGATTAATAGCAGCTCGTCACTCGTCAGGCCACTTTTTTTCAATTCGGATATTGCGCGAAGTGTGTCGGACAAATGTGTATATTCGCCATTCAT
>SEAL01000008.1 GCA_004145215.1 Chloroflexota bacterium
GTCAGTCGGATGACTTCGGAGACACAGATGATAATTACCAGTACAACTGCGCTGGTGATTAGCGCTGGTTTTGCTAATCGTTTGTGATCAAACCACCATTGTCCTGCCTTGCCGCGGTTAACGGCACTGATACGCATGACGCTAGGTTTTTTGATAGCAGCGTTTGATCCGCTGTATACCTTGGTTCGTTTTTTCTTGGTCTTTGCCATATTACGTTCATTATAGCAAAACAACCCCTGTATTTCTACAGGGGTTGTTTAAGGTTCGAGGCTGATGCGTCGAGAGAGCGGTCAGACTCGGGTTAACCAATAAGCAAGTTTCGGATACGGCGGTTAGTGAATGCGTAGGCAATCAGGGCTGTAAAGGCACCTGCACCTGCGATCATTGCACCACCACTGACACCGGTTTGTGGTAGTTCGGTTGGCATTGCTGCACAATCAGCTTTATTCATAGAATGTTTGCTGCTGTCGAACTTGTTTTCGTCGATCATGACGAGTGTCTTTGTTGTCAAATCACAAACTTCAATTTTGTGAACGATTGGCGTGTCTTTACAGTCAGCCTTGTTCATTGAATGTTTTGTGCTATCAAACTGATCTTTGTTAATCGTGATGATTGTCTTTGTTGTTAAATCACAAACTTCGATTTTTTCAGGAACCGGAGCGTCTTTACAGTCGTTGAAATCTTTTGAATGCTTTGCAGCGTCAAAATCTTTTTCGTCGATTGAAATGATCTTCTTTGTTGTCAGGTCACAAACGTCGATCTTTACTGGAGGTGTCGCAGGAACTTCGAAAGCTTTCTTACAGCTTTCGCTGGTAACAGTCTTGTCTTCACCGTTCACTGTGACAGTGACGTAGGCTTGAACGCTGTATTTACCTGGAGTTGCCTGTGTATAATCTGCGTTTGTTCCGCGGTATAGTTCTGTTCCGTTTTCGCTACGAACAACATAGGTGATGTTCTTTAGCGTCGCCATTTTGTTTGTAAGATCCGATATTTATGCCGGATGTCGTTACATTATCGCTGGTTGTTTGACCAGCTGGGTGAAGTGCGTTTCCTAATTTAGTTGAACCAGGTACGTATGTCATGCCGCTAGGAAGCGTATCTTTAACCATGACATTATTCTGCTGTGCTTCACCAGTATTCTTGTACTCGATCAGATAATCGACTGTTTCACCTGGTGCCGCTTTGTAGTCTTCAGTCCATGTGTTTGCACCGTGCTTACTGACCTGCTTATTTACAGTAAAGTTAGCATTCTGTGCAAACTGTGGTTTTACCTTGAAGCTGACATAGCCGGAATATTTAAAGCAGCCAGGAATTTTTCCATCAATCTTGTCGTAGCCCACGAGTGCGCCGCGATTAGTTACGATGTCGTCGCTGATACCTGTTCCGTTTGTAAATACGTTATTGTATAGCGTTGTTGAACCTGGAACGTACGCAAGATTGAAATCTTTTGCACTGTTAAAGATTGCTTGATCCCAAACTTGGCTAGGTGTTGCATTGTCTGCGCTAATAAAGCCATCAATTTGCACCTTTTTTCCTGTCGCGTTTGGCACATTTGCCATGACGCGAGTATTTTCAGCAGTCAGATTGAGGCTGGTTGCTGCATTGTTATGAACATACATTTGCACCAAGTACTCTTTACCTGGCTGTACGTCGATTTCGTCTTTCCAGTTGCCTGGACCTGTGTCGGACGCATCTTTGATACGTACGAAGTTACGTTCATCACCGTAATCGGGATTATTAGTAATCGAGTTAAAGGTGATATTTGTAGCCGGATTTTCTACCGTATGTGTTGGGCGATCTGGTCCCCAAGCAAGCAAAGCTGCTGGAACAACAATTGAAGCTACAATTATCGCACCAAAAGCGCTTGTTCGCGTCGGAAGACGTCGCAGCGTGGCAAGTAATTTACAGCCGGGCAGGTTTGGACGGGTCGGCTGTTCGTGTTCCGGCAAAGCGGGCAGCGGGTTGGGCTGCTGCTGCGTCGGAACGACACTTGCTGGCCCGTCACTCGGACGGTCCTTGCAACCTGTCTCCGGGGTGCCATAGGGCGTTTCCGGTGGGCAGGTCGACGGCGGCGGTTCGGTCGTAGTGACCGGAGGCGTCGTCGTCGGCGGCGTGGTTGTTGCCGGTGGTGTCGTTGTTGCCGGCGGCGTCTCGGACGGGGGTGTCCCTGAAGGAGGCGTCGACGACGGCGGGTTGTCGCCGCCGTGAGGCGGCAATTCCGGCGTACCATTCGGTCCACGGGTCAAGCCCGGAGACGGTTCTGGCATCGCAGGATACGACGGCACGTTTTGATCGAAGACCTGGAAGCCGCAGAACAGCCTCCAGTTGACGATCGTACCGTTTGCAAGCGTCAGCTGCAGCACATTGAAACTGTGCGGCATGTAAAAGCTGCTCTGCTTGCGCACGCTCGGAAGCGCACCAGGAATCGAATACGTAGTCTCCCAGTTACCGGCAGCGAGCGTAACGATTTTCGCGTCACGCAACTTTGCCAGCTCCTGATTGATTCGCGCATTCGCTGCATCCCATGCGACATGATCGCGTAGGTATAGCGCAGTCCTTGCATCGATATCGTCGCCGCGAGCCAGACCGAGGTCTGTTTCGTGAGTGGCGCTGACCATGGGGTCGATGTAGCGACGGTAGCCCTCTTCCTTGAAGGCTTCGTCGCGTGAAAGAGTCTCCATGTTCTTGCCAGCCAGCTCCGGGTTCTGAGCGGTGAAAGGCCCGTAGGAATTCACACCGTCCTTTTGAATCGGAGCGCGATTGGCGAGAAACTCGACCGGGCGAACTACCGCGGGTGCAGGAGCGGGTGCTGCAGACGTTGACGTTGCCGTCGTTGTCTGAGTCTTCGTTGTCGGTCATTTCCGCCATGCCCATCTTGTCGCACAATGCTTGCGCGATAGACGGACCTTTTGCGTAGTACAAACCGCCGCCAGCTGCGATGATTGCTATGAACAGCAATATCGCAGTGACGGCGGACCTCTTGTTGCCGTTTTTCATGTCAGTGCCTTTCCCCCCGCGACGCGGGAGCGTCATGGGTGGTCGGGGTGACCTTGGTGACCGGCTGGGTCTGTGTCTGCGACGTATCGAATGTCGCAAACTTTTCCTTCGCCGTGGTCGTACTGGTGCTGACGCCGTCCGAAGACGACGACCAGCTGACCAAAAGAACGATCAGCGCAACAACGGCACCGATACCCAGAGCCCAGAAGAGGGAGGGCGTCGTACCGAGGTCGAACAGAAACGCGCAGAGGAAGTAGGTGATGAAGCCTGCACCCAGAAGCCCGCCGATGATCGCCCAGGGGCTGACCGACGATTCTTCCTGTTGCGTGAGCCGCACCTGCACACTGCTCATCTGCGATTTGATGTTCTTCTGTTCCGCTTCGAGGTTCTTGATTCGCCTCGACTCGTTGTTGTCGTCGATGTCGAGTTCGGTCCAATAGGTACGTGCGTACCCCTGACCTACCTCGATATCCCGCTGCATATCCGGAAGGATTCCTTCCTTTCCCATGATGACAGTGCCTTCTTCGGTCATACCGACGCCAAGGGCCTTGAAGACCCGGTTCGGTCCCGCGAATGCACTCTCGCTTGTCTGGGCAGCGTGATTGGCCACTCGGCTGATTTCGCCGAGCTTGTCATCGAAGGTCTTTTTATCGACCTTATTTTCCTTGAGGGCGGCGATGTCTTTCTCGTTGACTTCGACGCGTCCGGTCAATGCCTGAAGCTCGCTTGCGAGCTTGTCAGCACCTTCGAATGCCGCCTTGGTCATACGGAATGACTTGTTGAAATCGGCGGTGTTGGGTTCGGTGCCGTTTTCAGCGCGTCGTAACCTTCCTTTTACGTAGTCTGCGGTGCTCTTGGCAACATTCTTCGCGTCGAGGAAAGACTTCTTGTTGGTCACGGGCGATTCGAAATCGTCGAGGCGAACGTACAGGCCCTGTACCAGCTGGTACAGGCCGCTCAGTGCGTCGACCTTGTCTGTGAAGGACGCGGTCTCGGCCTTGAATCGGTCTTCGTAGCGCGCGAACATGTCTTCGACGCTGTCGGCGACTCTTCTGTCGATGTAGTACTCGATGTAATCGAGCAGCACCAACATCTTGTCTCCGTCCAGCTTCGCGAACTGGTCGAGCACTTCTTGCTGAAGGGTGGTGGACATGGTAGCCTCCTGAGGCCGTTAGCAAAACTCCTCTGCCGGAATTGGCAGTGAAGGTAAAACGTGGTCTAGCAGGGTGCTACTGTATGTGCGCACAGTACAGTAACGTCACGAGCACATAGTGATTAGGTATATGCGCATAACGTTACTGTACTGCGTTTGGTGGTAACAAAATTCATAGTTTGTCGCTACATTTGCAGGTGATCGTACAATAAGTTATAGCCTGATTATTAACGTCCACATGGTAGAGGTAGTAGATTGCCGAAGCTCCCAGATGTTACCTCAGTGATAGTTCCATATTATCATAAAGTTGCAAAAAAGTCAATACTAACGTAGGGTAGTGATATTCATAAGTATTATGTCAACTTTAACGCTACATGTAGCGTTAAAGTGTGCCTACAATACACAATATATAAAATGTTTGACAATTTTTGTCAATGGGAGTATAACTCACAGTGGTGTCACAAACGTGCGCCAAATCTCAAGAACATCATAGGAGAAATCTTGTCTGCTTCAACGACAGCTGTTCATTCCGATCAGCCCACCGAGACCACGTCGTACGTGATCCCGAAGAACTTCGTCAAGGAGTTCAAGAAGATTGTCGACGAGTACGAGCGGAAGAGGCTGGGTAAGATCCAGAATCATCCCAGCGAACTGTATGGGAAGATGTCGAGTGACGATCGCCGGGTGGCGGCCGCCTGGTATCTGGTGCAAACCATCGGAATCCAGTACGAAGACCTTCCGAACACAATCCGAGGATCTCTCGACTTCTTCGCGGACAAGCCTCTGGCAGGCTCGAAGAAGGAAGACTTGGGGTGCCGCGTTCGCGGGATTCCGGGATACGTCCGGCTCCAAAGGCTGAGCCTCGTCTCCTAGGTGCTTCTGACCGGAGCGTATGCGATTCCTTCGCATACGCTCCGGTCGAGAACCCTCTTTTCAAGAGGTTGTTTTTTTGTTATAGTGTTCCAGTGTTGGTAGTGAATTCTGATTTGAATTTATGACTAACAGACAGCTTTATATGGATCCTTCGAACCATATGAGCGACAAATTTCTCGAGACAAGTTCTGATGCGGAACAAGTCTCATATCAAGATATGAGACTGCAACGCTTCAGAAATGACTTGCAGAATATGTGAACAGATTTTGCTTCACATTTCATTCATCGTTTGGTCTTGCATCATAATAAACATGAGCTTATTATATAGACAACATTATGCAAACAAAAAAAGGAACAACGTATCTTCGTCCTGTACGACGATTAAATGAAGGGTTTTTGCTGCCCGCTGTCATATTTGTCAGCCTTGCAATAGCAATTATGGCTACAGCAGCGCTTAGTGTGATTACAAGCCTGTCCGTTGATCAGAATAATCAATATTTAAACTCTGTCGCGCGTGAAGCGGCAGAGGCAGGCGCAAAGACAATGCTGTCATGTTATGCCGCAAATCCGGCGGTAAATGCAACTTTGACGACTGGAATGACATGTGATGGCGCGTCTGGCGGCTTAGATTACGTAACTTCAGGTGATAACTGGCGCAGCACTTTCTCGGTTTCACCCCCTGTATCAGTGGGTGGCGAGCTGAAAATAAATTCGGTAGGGAGTGTTACGCTTTACAACAAAGCTAATGTGCAGATCGGAACTCCGATTACTATCAGTAGTAACGCATCAATTGTCACGACAGGCGGCGTTGTTGCTAGTATGGCGACTTTAGCAAATAACGTGAGTGTCGGTGGTACGGGCGGAATTGGTAGTCATGGTTTTCCTACCACTTATGCGATAACTGATGATGGCAAAATATACTCCTGGGGGCGTGACTGGTTTGGCACATTAGGTATTGGTGTTGGAAATACCTACCGGAATACACCTACTGCTGTGGATATGAGCGCATTTGGCAACGAAAAAGCTGTGTCGATCACTACGCTAGCTGGATCAGTAAGTCAGCCCGGCGCTTCATCTAGTAGCTTCGATAATCATGGGTATCCGAGTGTATACGTTGTGTCGGACGCTGGCAATGTCTATGTGTGGGGAAGGGCATCTAACGGCTCTTTAGGTACTGGGAGTAGTGTTGCCAGTTACGACAAGCCAGTTGCAATAAATATGGCGGCGTTTGGCGGTCGTAAAGTAAAGTCCGTATATACGCTCGCAGGTACAGTCGCCTCAGCGAGTAGGGCTACAGATAGCTTTGGAGATAACGGGTATTCGACTATCTATGCACTTACGACAGACGGTAAATTATATTCGTGGGGGCGTGATAGTTGGGGCACGCTTGGCAATGGAGGCTCGGCGGCAATTTCCAGTACGCCTTCGGCGGTAAATATGAGTGCATTTGGATCTGAAAAAATAGTCTCTATTACGACATTAGCCGGCACGGTGTCAAAGGGAGGAACGAGTACTGCAGCTGACCATGGGTATTCATCAATTTATGCGCTAACTGATGCCGGCAAAATTTATTCGTGGGGGCGTGACTGGTTCGGTACATTAGGTGTTGGGTCGGGTGTAACAATGAGTAACGTTCCAATGCCAGTTAATATGACAGCAATGGGGGGCAAAAAAGTCCAGTCAATTACCGCATTGGCGGGGGATGTAGCAAGTGGCGGTGGATCAAGCGTCGATAGAGGCTATGCTAGCCTCTATGCTGTCACCGAAGATGGCAAAATATATTCGTGGGGGCGTGACTATTTTGGAACCCTTGGCGCGGGAGCGGGCGTATCAACGAGCAATGTTCCAATACCTGTCGATATGAGTGCATTTGGCGGTGAAAAGGCGGTTTCAATAACGACACTAGCTGGTGCGGTCAGTAAGCCCGGGGGGTCAACTGCGGGCGGCTCTAATGGATTCTCTAGCGTTTACGCTGTTTCAGATACTGGCAAAATATATTCGTGGGGGCGTGACTATTTTGGAACCCTTGGCGCGGGAGCGGGCGTATCAACGAGCAATGTTCCAATACCTGTCGATATGAGTGCATTTGGCGCTCGTCGCGTCAAATCCGTTACGGCGATCGCAAATAGCGTCGCTTCGGCGACAATGGATACAAGTACGTTTAGCGATAATGGCTTTTCTACCGTCTATGCGATTACCGAAGATGGCAAAATATACTCCTGGGGCCGAGACTGGTCAGGTACGTTAGCTATTGGTGTTGGAAATACATATCGTAGTATACCAACGGCCGTGGATATGAGCGCTTTTAACGGCGACCAGGCAGTATCTATTTCCACTTTAGCTAATGATGCAGCGAGAAACGGAACCAGCGGAGGGACTGTTGGTTTTCCGTCTGTATACGCGGTAACAAATACTGGCAAAATATACTCCTGGGGCCGAGACTGGTTCGGTTCTTTGGGTGCGAATGTAAGCAATCAAAGTTTTAATGTACCTATTCCGGCTAGAATCAATACTACTAGCAGTGGATCTTCCGCAGGGTATAGCCTATCCTTCTATTGATTAGTCCTGTCGACTAACATAACAGATGTATTTATATATATTCCACAGAGGTAAGTGTGGTATTATAAGATACATGAGTGTTATATTTAAACGAACCAAAATCTTGGCCACATTAGGGCCTCCTACTAACAATTACGAATCAATCGAAGCAATGGCAAAAGCCGGCGTAAACGGTTTTCGTCTGAATTTCAGTCACGGCAGTTATGAAGAGCGTGACTTGCAGCTAGAATGGATTCGCCAAGCAAGTGCCAAAATCGGCAAACCTGTCGCAATCTTGCAGGACTTGCAGGGTCCAAAAATTCGCCTTGGTAACTTGACCGAAAATACACCAGTCAAGACCGGTGACGAAATCATCCTCGATCATGCGGCAGATCATGACGGTTTGACGTTCCCTGTTCAATACAACTTGGCACAAAAGGTAAAAGTGGGCGAGCCTATCTACATCTTTGACGGCAAAGTTCGTACGACAGTGATTGGTATTCCTTCTGGCACTTCTATCAAACTGCGTGTTGAAAACGACGGTGTACTGATGAGCCGCAAGGGTATCAACCTCCCAGATACTGATTTTGGTGGTGATATTCTAACACCAAAAGATCTTGCAGATATCGAATATGGTGCAACAAAAGATATTGATTATGTCGCGCTTAGTTTTGTCCAGTCTGTCGATGACATTAATAATCTTCGCCAGATTTTAGTTGGTTTGGGCAGCGACGCGCAGATTATTCCAAAAATCGAAACAAAAGCGGCGATCCGCGACGAAGTATTGGAAGAAATCGTCAAAGCAAGCGACGGAGTAATGGTTGCACGCGGTGACCTAGCAGTAGAGGCCGGTGCTGAAATCGTGCCTGTTGTACAGCGAAAAATTATTGCACTTTGCCGAAAATACGGCAAACTGTCGATTGTTGCGACACAGATGATGGCTAGTATGGTCGACGCACCAGAACCGACCCGAGCAGAAGTAAGCGACGTCGCAAATGCGGTTATCCAAGGCGCTGATACAGTTATGCTGAGTGACGAAACGGCCAATGGTAAATATCCACTCGAAACGGTTGCTGCAATGAAGCGCGTTATCCTGTATACACAGGAACACGTTGCAGTTGCGCCAATTACCGATATCATCAAAGGCAAGAAGCTCAAACGTGACGCAATCAGCCTCGCTGCTGTAACATTGGCCGACCAACTAGGCGCCAGCGCTATTGTTGCCGAAACAAAATCAGGTGGTACAGCAAGTAATATCGCTGCACACCGTCCAAACCTACCGATTATTAGTGTCACTAGCGAAGACCGCTCTGCGCAGCAACTCGCGCTCAGCTATGCAAACAAGTCATTTGTGCGTCCTGACGGCGAGCGAGCTGGCCTGGAACTAGCACGTGAACTAAAGCGTGACGGATTCTTTGAAACAGATGGCCCGATTACTGTAATTATCGTCAGTGGTAAGCAGCCAGGAATGATCGGTGGCACTGACACGATTCGTGTTCGCGTTCTAGAGTAAAACACTAGTCGATTTAGCCGCGTTTATGATAGAATAAGCATAAACAGTATTAAAGGTGGGTAATATACTTCATGGGCTTTTTCAAAGAAACAATTCGCAATGTTCCGCTCAGCGGCGACACGGTACTCGTTCGTGCCGATTATAATGTTCCTCTCGACAACGAGGGGAACATTAGTGACGATCTGCGTATAAAGGCAAGTCTGCCAACATTGCGCTATTTACTAAAACGCGGCTGTAAAGTCGTCATTATTAGTCATTTAGGTCGACCAGAAGGCCATGAAAAGAAATACAGCCTCGAACCAATCGCGAATCGTCTGAGTGAATTACTGAAAAAAGAAGTGACGTTTGTTGACGATACGGTTGGGGATACTGTCTACCAGGCAGTTCGCCGTGCTCCAAAAAACAGCGTGTTGCTACTCGAAAACCTCCGTTTTTATGAAGAAGAGGAAAAAGACAGTCACGCCTTTGCTAAGGCGATTGTTCGTAGCACCCGAGCAGCCTACTTTGTGCAGGACGGATTTGGCGTTGTGCACCGTGCTCATGCGAGTACTCATGCGCTCACACTCTATCTTCCTAGTGTTGCCGGACTATTACTAGAAAAGGAATACTCTACAATTACAAAAGCGATGAGCGCGCCAAAACAGCCACTAGTCGCAATCATGGGTGGTGCGAAAGTCAGCGACAAGATAGGTGTTATTGAACGATTTGTCGCAATTGCTGACAAGATTTTGATCGGTGGTGCGATGGCAAATACATTCTTGGCATACCGCGGCCTAGGAACTGGTGCTAGTAAAGTAGAATCCGATCAGAAAGAAACGCTTGATCGCCTGTATACTGCCGCGGCAGCCAAGGTAGGCGCTGGCAACGTTGATGATTTTATTATTCTGCCTGTCGATGTTGCGGTCGCGCCGCGTATCGATCCTTCAGAAAAACGCCATATTCGTGCGGTGACTGCTATTGCCGCTGACGACATTGCTCTTGATGTCGGCGACAAAAGTATTGAAATTATTGCAGCACACATTGCATCCGCAAAAACTGTTATCTGGAATGGTACATTAGGCTATGCAGAATTGCCGGAATTCGCCCATGGATCGGCCCGTCTAGCTTTAGCGCTCGCGACCCACCCAGATATCAAATCGATCATTGGTGGCGGTGATACAGCAGATTTTGCACTGAAATGGGACGGCGGCACTGGCAATAGCTTTAGTCACGTATCGACAGGTGGTGGTGCCAGCCTCGATTTGATGGCAGGCAAAAAATTACCAGGGGTTGAAAGCCTGCTGGACGCTCGAAACTAAATATTATACACTTAACACTAAAGAGATAACCATAAACGGTAAACATATGGCGCAACGAAAAAAACTGATCATCGGCAACTGGAAAATGAACCTTAACGTACACGAGGCGAGTATTTTCGTACATACAATCGCAAAGGATGTTGCTGTTCATCGCGACGTTGAAGTAGTGCTTGCGCCTACGGCACTAGCCCTGCAGCCAATCAGCCTACAAATCAACCGACGTCAATTCAAACTGGCTGCGCAGAATTTTTATCATCAGGACCAAGGCGCATTTACTGGCGAAGTCTCTGCGACGCAGCTGCGCGGACTAGTTGAGTATGCTCTGGTTGGGCATAGTGAACGTCGACACATATTCCACGAGTCAGACAAAGATATTCGCGCAAAAGTCCAAGCTGCAATTCGTAATCATATCAAGCCAGTATTATGTATAGGCGAAACGGCACAGCAGAAAGCCGACGGCGAAACGAACGATTGTTTGCATGATCAGTTGGTCGGCGGCCTAGCGAATGTTACTAGTGAAGAGTTGGAAAAAGTTGTAATTGCATACGAGCCCGTCTGGGCAATCGGCACGGGAAACAACGCATCGCCATCTGACGTCGAAAAAGCGACACGTGCGATACGTAGCCAGATCAAGCACTTGTACGGCGAAGCGTCGGCTGAATCCGTACATGTCCTGTATGGCGGTAGCGTCAAAGCAGACAGTGCTGCAACGTATCTACAGGTTCCTGGCGTCGATGGACTATTAATCGGCGGAGCGAGCCTCGATCGCCAAGCCTTTCTATCGATCGTCAGTAAAGCTCATGGAGCTGCTGCGACACAGGATGCGTCTGCATGACCGAAATGGATTTTGACGAGCTAGATAAAGCCGTAAATTCATTGATGGGTGGCGTAAAGCAATCGCAACGAGACAAAGACGAGCCAACGACGCTGACGATTAGTTCTACGCTGGCCGTTGACGAAAAACCGTCCTACGACAAATTGGAAAAGGTAGCCAAGAAGATCGGTAACGAAACAATCGACTTTACAGTTGCCGAGGGCGCGAACGAAACGGTAGTTGAAGTGCCGACAGCAACACCGCAAAAAGCAGGTCGATTCATGGATGTCATGCATCCTTCATCGGACATGCGCCCAGTATCAGCTGTATCCAAGACTGACGCAGAGCCAATCGCAGAGCCTATCGTGACACCGGAGCTTACCCCTGTTGCCGAGGAAGTTATTGCAGTAGAAGCCCCTGCACCGACAGAGCGCGCGCTAGTCGATGCTCCGAGTGTAGTCGAGCAGACGCCTATCGCTACCGAAGAGGTTGCAGTACCTGTCGAGAAAAAATCTGAAATTGACCCCATTCCCGAGGTTGTTGAAGAAGTGATATCTGAGCCGCAGTCCGATAGTGACGTCGCTGTACAGGCTATACCTGATGAAGCGCCAGTGATCGCGGATTCGGTTGATGATATTGAACCGCAAACGAGTCCGTTCCTGCCAGATGCCAAGGTTGAAAAACGCCCGTTGGGTGGCGTGGCTATAGCGGGCACTGAAGGTAATCTAGGCCTATTGTCTGAACCGACATTATCGGCAATCGAAACGCCCATAGTGCCGGCGACAGCAGCCGAAAAGATTCCAGATGAATATCACGATCAACTGGTAGCTATCGAAGCGGGTGCTGCAACCGATACGCCTGCAGTAACCAGCGCACAAGCTACTGATGCGACGACAGTCGCCAGCGCAGCCGACACGACAGCAATCTATGATGTCGACAATTATCATCAACCCATCAATCATCCGGCCAAAAAATCATCAGGCTGGCTGTGGGTTATTCTAATCATAGTCATTGTCGCTATTTGCGGCGGTATCGCGGCGGCTTTTTATTTGCTGACATCTTGATGCTAGCGGCATAGCCATAAGTCTTATATACTAGTAAGAATGGATTTATTAGAAGGACTGAACCCGGCGCAAGCCGAGGCTGTAAAAACGACGACCGGGCCTGTATTGATACTTGCCGGTGCGGGGAGCGGTAAAACAAAGACACTAACGCACCGCATTGCTTATCTGATCAGCCAGGAATCTATCTGGCCTAATGAAGTGTTGGCTGTGACATTTACCAACAAGGCAGCTCGTGAAATGCGTGAACGGCTCGGACACTTATTAGGCCAAGATGGTAACCAGCGCGGTTTCATGCCTTGGATGGGAACGTTCCACGGTGTTTGCGTTCGCTTGCTACGAATTGACGGTGCAGCGATCGGCATAGCGCCTAATTTTGTTATCTATGACGAAGACGATCGACAAGGTTTGATAAAGCAAGCGATGAAGCAGTTATCGATTAATGACAAGCAAATAAAGCCAAAGGCTGTCAGTAGTGCGATATCGAACGCAAAAAATGAAATGATTACCCCCGATGAAATGGAATCGCAGTCGCAGTATCCGTTTCAACAGAGTGTCGCAAAGATTTACGCGCAGTACGAAACGATGCGTCAGACCGCCGGTGCACTTGATTTTGACGATCTATTAATCGAAACGGTCCGTTTGTTTCGCGATAGCAAAGTGACACGCGACAAATGGCGTACTAATTTTAAACATGTATTAATTGACGAATACCAGGATACGAACGCTGCACAATACGCGATCGTAAAGCAGTTGGTGAACGAAATGCAGAACATTTGCGTCGTCGGTGATGACTGGCAATCTATCTATAGCTGGCGTGGCGCTGACTTTACGAATATCCTGAATTTTGAACGTGATTTCCCCGGCACCAAAGTTATAAAGTTGGAGCAGAATTATCGCAGCACCGGAGCAATTTTGGAAGCTGCCAATAACGTTATCACGAAAAACACTCAGCGAACGGACAAAAAACTATGGACCGCAATCGGCTCTGGTACGCCAGTCCAGGTTCATGCAACCTATGATGAAGCAGAAGAAGCGAGCCTCGTTGCAGGCCGGATCAGTACGCATGCATCGATGGGTGCGAGAGCTTACGGCGACTTTGCTATCCTATATCGGACGAATGCGCAGAGCTACACATTAGAACGAGCTCTTCGTTTGCAGCGTATCCCTTACCAGTTAGTCGGTGGTGTGCGGTTCTATGACCGAAAAGAAATTAAAGATATCATTGCGTATTTGCGGTTGGTTTATCAGCCAAATGATCGTATGAGTTTTAGTCGCATTGTGAATGTTCCAACGCGTGGTGTTGGTGCGACGAGTGTCGAAAAGTTTTTAACCTGGCAGGCCAGCACTGGCATGGATATCCTGTCGGCGCTAGTTAATGTTCAGCAGACTTCAAGTGTTACGGCGCGTGCGCGAACAGCCTTGCAGGAACTAGGCGAAAAGCTACGGATTATCCAGGTCATGATTCATGAAAATGCCACGCCTGCAGATATTATTGAAAAACTATTAAAACTGACGGCATATCGAGATTTTATTCTGGACGGCACGCCGCAGGCAGAAGAGCGTGATTTAAATATCGGAGCATTAGTATCAGAGGTTCAAGTGTTTGCCGATCTGCCTGAATTTTTGCAGGAAGTTGCACTCGTCAGTAGCGCCGACACTGCAGCTGGTAAAGAAAAAGTCACTTTGATGACAATTCATGCAGCAAAAGGACTGGAATTTCCGGTTGTATTCATGGTTGGTATGGAAGAGGGAATATTCCCGCATTCACGTATTTATGAAGCGGGGCCAAGCGAGCTCGAAGAAGAGCGACGGCTTTGTTACGTCGGTATGACACGGGCGAGAGAAGAACTACACCTCAGCTATGCGCAGAGTCGTCTGCAGTTTGGTCAACGCGGCTATAACTCAGTATCCCGCTTTATCGCGGACATGGGCGACCAGCTGGCGGCAATCGACGAACCATCGGTTCACCCAGAGCCCGATTATTACAGTGATGAATTGCCGTTGGATATTGGCGATCGCGTTCGTACGGCGGCGTTCGGCAAGGGTGAAATCGTTGATATTGATGGTCTGGCAGTGACGATTAGTTTTGATGATGGAGTGACAAAAAAACTCAACGCAGAGTATGCTCATTTAGAAAAAATATGAGCCTGATTGGCGATGTGTATCGATTCGTAGGGTCGGCAGCGAGTCCTGTGGTAATTGCTGGACTACGAGCTATGGAGGCAATTCATTCTCGCGGGCGTGCGCGCATAATTGTCCAAAACAAAAACGGCAAGATATTACTGGTCAACGGAATTATTTCGCAGCATCACTACACGCTACCCGGTGGTGGCATCGAAAAAGGCGAAACGGCGCTAATGGCGGTGATTCGAGAGTTAAAAGAAGAGGCGGGTATCGTTGTTGCGGCAGATATTGTTCGTCAGGTTTGTTATTTAACGAAACGCGCAGATGGTGTGCCGTATGATGCAACGATCTTCCATGCTCAATTAACTATCGGCGACGAGGTAGTTGCCTATAGCCGGCGAGAGCTCAAGTCGGCAATATGGGTGTCGCTGGAAGATCTGCCTGAATCAATCGGTCCAATCACCAAAAAATCCATCGCTATTCTGTCCAGCCAGGCGTAAATTTGCTATACTATAGCGAGTTGCGCCTATATTGGTGTCGATAAATTTTATGAGAGCATTATCAACGAGATCGTCCAATCCGGTCGGAAAAATTATTGCAGCATGCTTGCTGCTTACTTTGCTAGCGGCATTGTTTTTCATAACAACTGCGCGAGCTGCCGATTCAGATCAGCCCCGTAATGGACGGCTGATAACAATCCACGACCGCGGTGGTGAAAAAGTAATCCTGACAAAATCAGGCACTGTTGCCCAAGCTTTGAAAGAAGCGGGCGTGCAGTTAGACGCCAAAGATACCGTCGAACCCGCCGTCGATGAAAAGTTGATAGCGACGGATTATACAGTGAACATTTACCGCGCTCGTCCAGTTATTGTCGACGATGGTAATGTCCGTCAAAAAATTATGACACCGTATCAAACGCCTGACAAAATCGCGAGTGACGCGGGTGTTGTATTACATGATGAAGACAAGACATCTATCAAAATGGCAACTGACATAATTTCCGAAGGTGCAGGTGTCACATTGCAGATTGATCGTGCCACCGAATTCACGTTAGTTTTGTACGGAAAAACGATGACTGCCTATACCCAGGAAAAAACGGTCGACGCAATGATGAAATCAAAAAATATTACGCTGGCAGCGGATGATACGCTGTCTGTCAAACAGACTGATCCGTTAACCGCGGGCATGACGGTTGAAATCTGGCGTAATGGCAAACAAACTGTCACCGAAGAGCAAGATATTGCATTTGAAACCGAGCGGATTCAGGATAGTGATCGTGAAATCGGGTACAAAGAAGTCAAGACGCCTGGTCAAAAAGGTAAAAAATCTGTGAGTTACGAAGTAGAAATGAAAAACGGCAAAGAAGTCAGCCGTAAAGAGATTCAGAGTGTTGAGTTAACGGCCCCGAAAAAACAAGTTGAAATCGTTGGTGCAAAGCCGGTGTTCTCTGGCAGCTTTGGTGACGCTCTTGCGAAATTACGCGCGTGTGAATCAGGCGGTAATTACGCGAACAAAAAGAATCCATCATATCGCGGCGCCTATCAATACAGCTATTCAACTTGGGGTAACAAATACGGCATTCGTGACCCAGCAGACGCAACCCCAGCACAGCAAGACCAAGCGGCGTGGGAAACGTACCAGCGCCGTGGCTGGCAGCCGTGGCCTCACTGTGGATCAACATTACCGGATACTTATCGATAATGGCAGGACCAAATAAATCACTCGGCCAGCACTGGCTAAAAGACCGTGAAGTTCTGGCGCACATTGCTGACTGTGCTGATATCCAGCCTGAAGATACTGTACTTGAAATCGGTCCAGGCCTAGGGACATTGACGTCAGAATTATTACGGCGTGCGAAAAAAGTAGTCGCTGTCGAATTCGACGAAGCACTTGCTGCAAAATTACCTGCGCAGTTTCCTGGTAAAAACTTAGAAGTGATCCATAGCGATATATTATCGTTTAATTTATCAACGTTACCCGCAAATTACAAAGTAGTCGCCAACGTTCCGTACTATATTACGAGTAAAATCGTAAAATTATTAATGACAGCGCAGAACAAACCTGCAGTGACAGTCTTGCTAGTGCAGAAAGAAGTCGCGCAGCGTATCGCAGCCGAGCCAGGTGATATGAGTATCCTTGCCGTTAGCGCGCAAATTTATGCCACGGCGACTCTCGGTAACATAGTGCCGGCCGAAATGTTCACTCCACCACCAAAGGTGGATTCACAAGTAGTGGTTTTGAAAACCGCAGAACCATGGATTACGCCCGAAAATGAAAAGGCATTTTTCCGTTTAGTCAAAGCAGGATTTAGCTCGAAGCGAAAAAAACTGCGTTCGAGTCTATCGGCGGGGCTAGGGATTTCCAAAGAGCAAGCCGAAGCGTTATGCGCCAAAGCGGGAATATCTGCAGATTGGCGTGCTGAAAGTCTATCAACTGCGCAGTGGGTAGCGCTGCTCGGGTATTATGACAGCTAATTTATATCTGTTATAATAACAACAAATGGGAAAAAACTTATACATCACTACCGCAATTCCGTACGTAAATGCAAAACCGCATATCGGTAACGCCCTTGACTACCTGATTGCCGATATCTGGTCGCGCTATCAAAAACAGAATGGTCATCAGGTCCGATTTCAAGTCGGTACGGACGAGCATGGCAATAAAATTGCCGCAAAGGCTGCTGAACAAGGGCTCGATCCAAAATCTTACACAGATCAGACCCATATTGCGTTCAAAGATTTGATGACAAAAGTGGGTGCAGAATATACTGATTTTGTTCGCACGACAGATGATCATCATGTCGCTGCCGTGCAATGGATCTGGCAAAAATTACAGCCTTATATCTACAAGGGTACGTATGAAGGCTGGTACTGTATCGGTCATGAAGCGTTCTTTACCGACAAAGAAGTCGATGCAACAGGTGGAATTTGCCCTGATCATCAGAAACCCTATGAACACGTCAGTGAAGAGAACTATTACCTGAAAGCCAGCGCTTTTACAGACAAGGTTCGCGAAGCGATCGAACATAACCGAATGCAGATCGTGCCAGAATTCCGTAAAAAAGAATTCCTGGAACTAATCAAAGACGGTATTCGTGACGTGAGTATTAGTCGCCCTCGCAAAAACCTCAGCTGGGGCATTCCCGTGCCGAATGACCCTGATCAGGTGATGTATGTTTGGCTGGACGCACTGGCAAACTATATTACAGTGCTAGGGTATCCTGATAACGAACAGTGGCGTGATTACTGGCCAGCAGAAGTGCAAGTAGTCGGCAAGGACATCCTGCGATTCCATGCAGGTATCTGGCCACCGATGTTGCTCGCTCTGGACGTGCCGCTACCAAAGAAATTATTAGTCCATGGATTCGTCAATGTACAGGGTGCAAAGATGAGTAAGTCTGTCGGTAATGTCGTTGATCCGAATGAAATTATCGATCAGTACGGATTAGATGCGTTCCGCTACTTCTTTTCTCGACACATTCCAACGTTAGACGATGGTGATTTTACATGGGAAAAATTTGAAAATGCCTACAACAACGAACTCGGCAACGACCTGGGCAACCTGGTCCAGCGCGTATCGAGTATGGTGACGCGCTATCAATCTGGTGTTATCGGTGATGCACCACAGTCGGAGCACGACATGAAGCCATATCGAGATGCGATGACTAGCTTGAACTTTAACGAAGCAATTGATGAGGTCTGGGTGACAATTCGTAGCCTGAATCAATATCTTGAAAGTGTGAAGCCATGGGAGATTGCCAAAAAGCGCGACAGTGACCCCGAAGCCGAAGCGCATTTGTCAGAAGTGTTGGCGCAAGCTGTCGGTAGTTTGTTGCAGATTGGTGATCTGTTGGTTCCGTTCATGCCAAATGCAGCCAAACGAATTCAGACGATGTTCGAAACGGGTGTAATTCGGGATGACGGGGGAATGCTGTTTCCAAAAGTCTACATTCATACGCCCGATCCGCGCGCAAATCACACGCCACGAGAAAAGTAATGCTCATCGATACGCACTGTCATGTCCATGAAGCCAGTTATCCGTTAGCTGTTGATCAAGTAAAGCAGCGTGCGCTGGAAAATAATGTCCGCGCAGTTATCTGCGTTGGAACTAGCGAACAAAGTTCTGCGGAGGCTGTGGCGTTTGCGCAGGGATCAGATTGGGCATATTCATCAATCGGCGTTCATCCGCACGATACAAAAGATGGCTATGATATGATCTCAACGCTAGCGGTCCAATCGCCAGACCGGTTAGTCGCAATCGGCGAAATCGGATTAGACTATTTTTATACGCATAGCCCTCGTGATATTCAAATCAAGGCTTTAGAATCACAGTTACAGACTGCAATGAACGCAGATTTACCGGTAATCTTTCATGTCCGGGAAGCATTCGACGACTTTTGGCCGATATTTGATAACTTTACGGGACTTTGTGGGGTATTACATAGTTTTACAGACACGCAGGTCAATGTCGAAGCTGGATTAATGCGCGGACTATATATTGGGTTAAATGGCATCAGTACATTCACGAAAGATATAGCGCAGCAGACACTATTCAGATCGATTCCATTGGATCGAGTACTGCTAGAAACAGATTCTCCGTTCTTGACGCCTGTGCCAAAGCGTGGTACAGTAAATGAGCCAGCATTTGTTACGCATGTCGCTTCGCATCATGCAAATAGTCGGGGAATAAGCTTCGAAACAGTCGCACAAGCGACAACGGCAAATGCCCAAACATTGTTTTCATTCAATGTTTAACTAAACAAACAGACAAAAATCTACTATTTTTAAAGTAATAGGATGATGCACTATGTCTCCAAATTCATCTACAGCACAATCGACATTTAATATTCCTGGTCTACAGACAGGAAGTTCTATCGAACAAAATGATTTCGATGCAAAGTTTCGTCAAATCATACAAGATGACGAGCAACTACAGACGTTACGACAAGGTTATAATGAGGCGCCGTCTGCTGCGATTATTAGTGATGATCAGAAACAGCAAGATCTCGAACATTTGACGAACATGGCTGCTCAATCAGCCGATCAGTCATTCGCTAGTATCGTTGGTGGCGACCCATTGCTTCGGCAGCTAGATAACGAAAATCCTCCGGTTGCCGGATCTTTTACTGCCCAATCTGAAAACAATTTGACATCAAAAGAAGTCCGTGCGCAGCAAATCGAAATGCTGAATGCGGTATTGAACATGACGGATCGTCTGTCATTATTCCGCACCGAACACGATGTGGTTAATCCGGTATAGTCATGGCTGATTTATTAAAGAAGGCATTCGAATTATTGGTCGGTGATGATAATACGTCACTGACGATGCCTGCTTTAAAGCTACCTAAAAAAACACGACCACTGCGCAAATTGTCGCAGCGAGAGTTGATTCAACTAGAAAGCGAAATCGGGGCGACGTTATTTGGTCCCGTACCAAAAGGTCACCATCGACAGTTTTTTAATCTGGACCGAACAACCTGGATTTGGTACGAGGAATGGATCGATCATTTGGGCAAGAAAAAAAGCACGACGACTCGATATGAGATTCACGACCAGGGAATCTTGAAAGTCCAAGAAGGTGCTAGGTACAACTTTATCGAAGGGCAAGAATTCGACAACTTTGTCATGTCGACCCGCATGTACTACGAAAAAGTTGCTCGCGAACTATACAAACGCGACCCGCAAACCGGCCAGAGCCTGGTATAACTTGCTATAATAGAACAAGCAAATGCAAAACGATTTTATCTATCTTGATCATGCCGCTGCGACGCCCGTTGATCAGCGGGTTGTTGCCGCTATGCAGCCGTATTTTACGGATGCATTTTTTAATCCATCCAGCCCCTATGCACCGGCGCTGGCTGTTCGTCGTGAATACGAAGCCGCCAAACAAGTGATAGCGTCGGCAATCGGCGCAAAAGGTGATGAATTAGTAATGACGGCAGGAGCAACGGAGTCAATTAACTTGGCATTTCAAAGCATTGGTGGTCATATTGTAACGGCAGTGATTGAACATCATGCCGTGATCGAAGCAGCAAAGCAATTTGATCACACTTTCGTATCGGTTAATCCACAAGGCCGTGTTGATACAGTCGCTATAGCTGCTGCAATTCGGCCAGATACGCGCCTAGTCAGTATTGCGCTCGCAAATAACGAACTTGGCACAGTGCAGCCACTGCGCGATATCGCAGAAATTATCAAAAAAGAGCGTGAACGACGTTTGAGTAGCGGCGACACGACGCCAATTTATTTGCACAGCGATGCATCACAGGGCGTCGGTCAGATTGATGTGAATGTGGCGCGATTAGGTGTTGATTTGCTGACGCTAAACGCCGGTAAAGTGTATGGTCCAAAGCAAATGGGATTGTTATGGGTCCATGTTTCTTTCCCTGGTGTTGATGCAGAGCGACTGATCTTTGCGCTAGAAATGCGCGGCGTCATGGTCGCGACGGGGAGTGCGTGTGCGGCAAACAAGGGTACGCGTTCGCATGTTTTGACCGCGATCGGTCTGACGGATGACGTTGCCGACGGAAGCTTGCGTATTACGTTAGGTAAACTATCCACGCAAGAAAACTGTGATTTGGCTGCGCATTGTATTATCCAAGAAGTCCAGCGTGAGCAGCAAAGAGTGCGCCGATAATGAAGGGTATTATTATGTTTGTCGTCGCAATCGCAATTGTTATTGCGGGTCTGGGTATCTACCTGTCACCTGATGGTATTGATGAATGCGGCGCGGCGCCATCTGGCAAGGCTGATTGCCAAAAAGTCGATGCGATTGTCGCAGTCAGTGGTGGTGATACGTCAGCGAGGACTGCGCAGGCAATTTCGTTATTTCAAAACGGCTGGGCGGACAAGCTGGTATTTTCTGGCGCAGCACTGGACAAAAGCGGCCCTAGTAATGCACTGGCGATGAAGCGTCAGGCACTGACCGAAGGCGTCCCAGAATCGGCGATTTTAATCGAAGAATCATCGATGAATACTAAGGAAAATGCAGAATTATCACGAAAGTTATTCGAAGAAAATGAAATCGGGTCGGTTATTTTGGTAACATCCGCATACCATCAGCGTCGAGCTGGGCTAGAATTTGGGCGTATGGCCGAAAATACTATTCGAATCGTTAACCACCCGGTTCAGTCAGATAATCAGTGGTCGCCATGGTGGTGGACGACACCGCGTGGGTGGTGGTTGGCAACAAGTGAGTTTTTCAAGATAATGGTGTTTTATGCCGGAGGATATGTGCGATGAGTGACCAGCCAATAAAAGTATATGTCGGAATGAGTGGTGGCGTTGATTCATCACTAACTGCCGCTTTGCTGAACGAACAGGGTTATGATGTCACTGGTGTGTATATGAAAAACTGGACGCAGGATTTACCGGGGATGAAGTGTCCTTGGGCTGATGATCTGGCGGACGCCAAGCGCGTCGCGGTTCAGTTAGGTATTGATTTCAAGGTGTTTGATTTCGAAAACGAATATCGAGACAAGGTAGTTGATTACATGATTGAAGAATACAAAGCGGGCCGAACCCCGAACCCGGATATTATGTGTAATCAAGAAGTAAAGTTCAAGTTATTTTTGGAAGCTGCGCTTGAAGATGGTGCGGATATGATTGCGACGGGGCATTACGCAAGAGTTACTAACGACGCCTCGCTACGATCTCATTCGAGAGACGGCTTCGCTCCGGGTCTGATAGGGGACCAGTCGCCCGATCAGACTCTGGCTGCAGATGTCTCTGCGTATCAGATCGTAGCGAACGGCACTATTGGTGCGCGTCTACTGAAAGCCGTCGATGAAAACAAGGATCAAACATATTTCCTGTACCGGGTTACCGAACGTGCACTTTCAAAAACCTTGTTTCCACTAGGCGAGTATACAAAGCCAGTTGTGCGCGAAATGGCCAAAGAGCGCGGGTTGTTCACGGCCGCTAAAAAAGATAGCCAAGGTATTTGCTTTGTTGGCAAGGTTGGTATTCGTGAATTTTTATCACAATATGTTCAGCAGGTTCCTGGTGAAATCATCGACAAAATCTCGGGCAAGGTTTTGGGTCATCACGACGGTGCTATTTTCTACACATTGGGTCAGCGTCATGGACTGGATTTGGGCGGTGGGTTGCCGTACTATGTCGTCGGTAAAGATATGGATAAAAACGAAGTCTACGTAACGACTGATTTGAATGACGCCAGCCTCTGGAAATCTACTGTCGATTTGCAATCCGTTCATTGGATTAACGATACGCCGAAATCTGGCGTCTATCAGATTCGTATCCGCCACCGAGCACCGCTAGTTGATGCGACATTGACGACTGAATCTGACGGCAC
>SEAL01000009.1 GCA_004145215.1 Chloroflexota bacterium
TTTTTGCGCTTGATACGCTGGCTCTGCGTTTTCGATCAAATAGCGTAGTACGACTTCAGGGTCTGGAAGCGAATCATTGACTCTTTCGCCGCTAAAATCTCGTGCAATCCGTCGGCCAATACTTGTTGCAAGTGGTGTTTGCACTTCGTGGCGTACATCAGCCGCACTGTCGAGTTTATTGCTACCTGCATAGATTCCTTCTAACAGGATCAGGGTCCGATCATTTATTGGTTCTATGACACCGGTGATTTCTGGTTCCTGAGTGATGAAATTAAAGGTACGAGAGTGTACAGATTCACCATTCTTTAGCGCTTCTAGGTCGGCAGCCAACGCATCAATGTCGTAGACAATTTCCGCATCCCAGTCCTGCCATGGCTGACCATTATTATGGGCTTCTAGGAATGTTTTACCGACATGATAATCGTCCGTAGAGATAGTAATTATTCTAGGAATAACGCCTTTTAGTTCATTTGCGATCTCGCGCACCAAGGAACTTTTGCCAGAGCCCGAACGACCATGGATAGTAGCAACGACGAGTCTGTTGTTTATGTGGTGCTGGTAGATTTCCCGAGTAAGCGAAAGACCGACATCTGACTGTTCGATAGGTACGAGCGTATTGTTGCCGCCATGGTTCTTGCGGTAATCGAAGTGGGCTCGGTGTTCGTTGTCGACGCTCTTGTCGCCAGTACGCTCGTCGAGAGCTATAGGATGTTTACCCAGAAAAGACGTGAGGCTAATCGGGTGTTCTGATTCGAGTGTGACATCGCCGTTGCTATAAAAATCAATATCAATATTCTTTACAGGCGATGTGCGGAGTTTTTGCAGGACGGGGTAGACGTCATTCGCACGATAGAGCGCGTATGTTTCTGCGGATATGTTAGTTTCGATTTCGAGGCGCTTTAGACCGGCCTTTGTTGTTTCGCCGCGATCTTTTAGTGTCGCGGTATATATCGGATTGCCATCGCGCCCGAATGATTCACGCAGGCGTAGGCTGTAAGCTTCGGATGGGTGACTCAGATACATTTGTTCGATGGGCTGCGATGCTTCACGCCAGGTGTCGAGCTGTTCTGGAAATAGGGGAATAAACTTCTGTTCAACTTCTTGGTTAGGTTTCTGCTCAAATTCACCACTAGTCTGCAATAAGTTGTTCATTTATTGAATAGCCTTTCGTAGGTAATTAACTGATTACATGATGACTATATCGTGCTACTATGTAATCGTATAGAAAGTAAATTTTGACTCAAATTAGATTGACACAATGGAACGACGACATTTTATTCAGCGACATATAATAGGGGTATTGATGGATACAAAATATGCTCGATTTCGCGATATGCGACCCGAGGGTGTCGATAGTAATGCCTATAGTTACCATTTGACTGCTGTGCAAAAAGAAAAACTAGTTCAAAAAACGAGTGACGGTTACACCTTAACGATACGCGGATTATCCTATGTCGATGTGCTGAGTAGCGAAAATCAACAGCCGCGCCCACAGCCAAAAATAATGACGCTAATAGTCATCGAAAACGAGTATGGCCATTTTGCCGCTTGCCAAAAAGAGCGCCAGCCTTTTATTGGCCAACTGACGTTTGCTTGCGGCAAATTACATATGGATGACAGTTCGATCAAGCAATCGGCTCTGCGCGAAGTCCGTGAAAAAACTGGTGCATTGGTATCTGATTTGCGTCACGCTGGTGATTGCTATATCGCATTGACGCATGACCGACATGTCGTTATGAATGCTTTAATGCATGTGTTCTATATCAAAATACCGATGTCGTCACTGCATCTATTGCCTGGCGTACAGTGGTATCCTTATGACCAGATTATGGATGGCGCCGCGCCCGCAACCAGGCGAGTTACAGAGTTGTTGCGGGAATCGATCGGTGCCCATCGATTCTTTGACGAATATAGCGAATCCCTAGACTAATTGGTTATTTTGCTGGCGTACCCAGGTGTCGATTGATCCTGCGCCCATGCACAGTACTAACTTTCCCTGGCTGCGCGCTGTCTGGATAATTTCCCAAAGTGATTCATTCATTTCGGCGGCGTGAACATCCTGTAGGTTTGTGATGTGCGTCGTCAGATCACCAAATCCTAGGATAGCCAGGCCGGGATCTTCGCGCGACAGATAGGTTGGCAGCCAGTAAACCTGTTCTGCGGCGGTAAATTGATCAGTGTACTGGTCGCGAATTTCGTGTTGACGAACATTTTGATGTGGCTGATAAATAAGTACGACCTGATCAGCTACTTCGCGTGCCATTTGTAGGGTTGCCGCGATTTCGACTGGGTGATGACCGTAATCACTGTATAAATTGTCACCTAATTTTTCAAAGCGTCGGATCGTTCCCGGAAAAGAGTTGATTGCAGCGACTGCGTTTTCGGTTATCCCCAGTTTTTCCACAGCCTTGATGGCTAGTGTTGCATTGCGTCGATTGTGATCGCCCGGGATGGTCGTTGCAATGACCTCGTTGTCACTCAATATCCAGCCGTCTGCCTGTGTCGCATTTATTTTATCGCCGTCGTGCCGCCACATGATAGCACTATCTGATTGATTGATGAATTGATTGAATGCTGTCATGTAGTCTGGTTCGGTTGGGTAGGTGTCGGGGTGGTCGTAATCAATAGAGGTGATCAACGATAACGCCGGATTAAAATGGAGGAAGTTGCGGTCAAACTCATCACACTCGTAGACAAAATAGTTACTGCCAGGCGTGAACTTGCCACTCGGGCCAAAATTGACCTGGCTACCTATCGAATAGCTGACCGGAATACCCAGCTGTTGCAGCGTCCAAACCAGCATGCCTGTCGTCGTCGTTTTGCCGTGCGTACCGGCGACTGCGATCAGCTGGAGGTTTTTGTCGGCAATGATGTGGGCTAGTAGTTCGTCTCGTTTTGCTGTTTTGATCCCTAATTGCTTTGCTGTCACTAATTCTGGGTGGTTATCAGGCAAGGCGGCAGTATGCACGAACCAGTCAATCGCATTAGCAGCGTGGCAAGCCTTCAAAAAACTACCATCCTGGCCAATCGTTACCTCAATGCCGCGGGCTTGCAGTTCTTGAGTCGTCAAACTCTCGTCTAAGTCAGATCCAACTACCGCATATCCGGCATCAAATGCAATTTCAGCCAGTGGGCCGATGCCTACGCCACCAATACCAGAAAAGTAGATGTTCATATGATCAGTATATCACTTGCGACGATGCCTATTGATGTGCCATAATGGCATAAAAGCGTAATCAATACAAAAACATGTTTCAATCTATTATTTCACGACTACTCAGGCGACGCCATTTCTGGCGGTATGCTAGTTTTTCTGAAATTGCCGAACTTTACGCATCCAGGGTGATGCGACTGCTCGCACTGCGTATGATTTCGCTATTCATCGCGCTGTATCTATATCAAAACGGCTTTGATCTGATGTTTATCGCGATGTATTTCATGATTTACTTCATCGCAAAAGTATTCATCGCGTATTTTGCTGCAAAATTTGCTGCCAGATTTGGGCCAAAACATGGTATTTTGCTAGGCAATCTACTCTATATCCCGGCGCTCGTTGCGTTTACGTTCGTACCTGAATACGGCATCTATGCCGTGGCTTTGTTTGGGCTGTTCCAGGCATGGTCAGTGACAATTTATGATTTATGCTACCTCGTCGACTTTTCAAAAGTAAAGCATGACGATCACGCAGGCAAAGAACTGGGATTCATGCAGATATTCGAAAAAGTGACGACAGCCCTCAGTCCACTCATCGGTGGTGCGGTTGCCTTTATGTTTGGCGTTGAAGCAACATTGTGGTTGTCGGCAATCTTGTTTGCGTTTGCCAGCTGGCCACTGATGCGCAGTGGTGAACAGACGAAAACCGGGCAAAAGCTCAGCTTTACCGGATTTCCATGGCGTGCCACGTGGCGCAGTATGGTGTCGGAAAGTGCGATTGGCTTTGACCTGGTTGCCAGCTCGACGGTATGGATTTTATTTGTCGCCCTGACGATTTTTGCTGGATCAGGTGATGATCTGTATTTGAAAATTGGTGCATTGACGTCGGTGACGTTCATAACATCATTTATCGCTGCTTTTGTTTTTGGGCGACTGATCGACCGTCGTCGCGGCAAAGATCTGCTAATGATCAGCACAATCGCGAACTCAATCGCTCATTTGTCCCGATCATTCATCACGACTCCTATTGGTGTTGCATCAACCAATGTTGCTAGCGAAACTGCAACGACTGGCTATTCTATGGCCTTTACGCGCGGTATGTTTGATTCTGCGGATCGATCGGGCAATCGAATTGCCTACTTGCTGTGTATCGAAATAGCGCTTAATCTGGGCGGTATGCTGGCGTGTGCGGTGTTCGCGGCCTGCTTGTATATATTCGCTTTTTCTCATGTAACAGCGATGCAAGTGTTCTTTGGTGTTGCGGCGGCGTATACGTTGCTGATTGCAGCGGCCAATTTTACGCTATACCGTAAATAATTTCATACTGCTCGTGGTATACTGAAACGAGTAAAACAGGGTAGGGATACTGTGGCGGATAGACGGCAAATAAAAAGAAATATCAAGCAACTGCAGCGTGTAAAAACATGGCAGTTATTTTTGCTATTGTTGCTGACTATCTTTATTGCTGCGACGTTTTTGCGGCTGAATAATATTGGCATGATCCAACGACGCGATGCAGTACTCGCTGCTGATAAGGGCGAAGACCTTCAGGTGACGCAGTCTAGATTGTATGATCTACAACGATACGTTTCTAGCCATATGAATACGAATATGGGGTCAATATACCTAGAGGGTCAATATGAACGAGACAGCCAAAAAGTGGTGGCAAATGCTGGTGGCGTCGAGAACCCTAATGGCAATGTGAACGTCCAAGCGGATGCTGCCTGTAAACCACGTTTTAGCGGCTATTCGCAGGCGTATTTGCAGTGTTTTGTCGACGAACTAGAGAAGTTCGCCCCTGGTCAGAGTCTGGCTTCGACTGTGAACCTGCCAAAAGTCGATAATTACCGCCACAGTTTTGCGGCACCAGTTTGGTCACCTGATTTTGCTGGTTTTTCAGTGCTTGCTGCGATCGCAATTGCCTTTGTTATCGTCGTTCGCTTGATCGGCCTTGGGGTACTGCGGCTGATTCTGAAATTCAAGCACAGCGACGTGTAGGTGTTGACATCAGTTCACCCCTGGGGTAATCTTACCCTTGTATAGCACTAATAGGAGGTATAAGACCAAATGGCTTACAGTCACACAAACTCAAAGGGTATCACTTACTACTTGCACAAAACAGAAGTAACACTTCGCGGCGGCAAACCACAGACAATCTTCTTCTTTGCAAAAGTTGAAAAGAACGCAAAGGGTGAACCAACTGATCTTCCAGAAGACCGCATCGTCAAAGAAAATCCACGCAACGGATTTTTGACAATCTCAAAGAAAAAAGACTAATTTCGATTAGCAAATAGTTACAAAATTCCGCCTCGAACAGAGGCGGTTTTTGTTACATCAAAAAGTGCTTGCGGCATAAGCATGTTTGGTGGTAAACTCGTATCAAACAAACAGGTGCCAAAAATTGCCCTCGGGGGATGCGCAAATCGCCCCCAAGGGCTTTTTTGATTTTTGAGCATATGACTTGTATAGTATTGATATGAATAACGAGCGTGATATCGATCCGAACGAGCCTAATAAGCGACGCTTGAGCCTTGGCGCCACGATACGCATTGCGCAGGCCTCATTCGAGCGGTTGTACGGCGACTCGCATCCATCTAGCGACGCGACGGTGACGCAACTACCTCTAACTCCAGAGCAAGAATCCCGTAGTCATCATCCGACTTCCCGCGGCGATGCAGATCAACCTAGGCTGAGTGGCAAAGAAATGATTGCGAAGTTAGAGGCGGAGCATAAAATTCCAACAGAACTGCATTCAGTTGAAGACGTTGATAGCGATGATTGATTTATTATAATAATTATGGTATAATGCATTTATGAGTAGCGCCGAACGCATATCTCCCCATGAAGATCTAGGGTATATTAATCCCGACACATACAGCCCAGCTGAAACGTTTCATGATGCACGGCGACCTGCAAAGCTTAGGCAGGTAGGTAATGCAGCAAAGAAAGCGATTCGTTATGGTAATGGAGAATACGCCGGAGAGCGCGATATTGGTATTGATGCAGATGACAGTCAACTTCTTGATTCGGAAAGTGAAAAACGACTCCATGATAACTATAAGCTTATATCAATGCGATTAGGGAGACAGCGTGTACTAAAAATACGCCTACGCGAACTCGATGGAATTTTGAATCCTTCTGATGCTGATCTAGAAATAATGAAACTGCGCAAAAAAGGGCAGATAAAAGACGTTTAAAAGAAACGAGCCCCGCACGAACGGCAGAGGGCTCGATTCTAACCCAGTCGGGTGAGTCAAGCTACAGCTCTACGTCAGTGCGAGGCCTATGAGGCGCTCAGTGTACTCCCGAGCTCGTTCCAGACGACAGGGAATATTCGTTTGAACTCTTCTGTTCCGGGTCTAAATTGAGCACTGTGGAAGTGTGAGTCCATGCTCGCTGCTACTGCCAGCCTGGCTTCGCTGAACGTAAAAGATGATGCGCCGCTATGTCTAGGGTCGCGCGCTCTTTTTTTCTCGGCTGAAGTGGTGAGTTGGCAAACGTATGCCAGCAATTCGATGCTCACGACTGTCTTGTGCAGCATTTCGATAGGCATCGCTGTCTTTTTTCTGGCATCTGACAGTTCTGATTTGCGAGCCTCGACTCGATGGAACTGGCGAGTCCCTGCTTTGACGGAAAGCTCGCGGTATTTAATAACATCACTCATGACACACCAATCTAGTTGTATACGAACGTCTCGATATATTATTTTAATATATTTTTGTCATACTTGCAAGTGTATATATAGCCGCGTTATAAATATGTGATTAACGACAAGCACCATAGAAAAAAGCAGATTTACATCTGCTTCTTACTGTGGTGGGGTTGGATGGAATGGTTTGGAACCGTGCGAACTTTGAACTGTTAGGCTGGAAGGCACAATTTGACCGCATAGGCACCACGCATCAGTTAATGACTAACAGTATTAAATAGAACCCTCTTAATGCAGGCAGAATACAGGCAATGAGTAACTCAAACCCTAATACACAACAATTAAAAGCGACACAGTGGAAGCGGGGAGTGTCGGGTAATCCTTTAGGCAAACCTAAGGGAACTAGGCACGTGAGCACTTTGATACGCACCTTGTTAGAGAGCCCGTCAACTATGTATACGCTTGACAACAACACCACCGTCATACCTATCGAAGCAATAATTGGTGCCATGGTTAGTAAGGCTGCGAATGGCGACGTTAGGGCTTTCGAGGTACTCGTGCGTTACGGATATGGTGCAAAGATTGAGGTCGAGGGTAATGTATTGCCAATTCCTATATTGGGCGGAGCAAGCCAGTCGATACTTGCCGAAAGCACGAACTTGGAAGCAAATAGCTAACTCATGAATAATTACAACAGACATCCTATACGCTGATCGTTATAATAGAGTATATGAATGATGAGATGTCAACACGACAGGGTGAAGGGGTCAGCGATTTTGACCTTATTAGGCATGTTGAGGCAACGTCCGCTGGTGAAGTCGAATTTTGGTATGCTCGAGAACTGAGCGGCGTGCTTGGGTACTCAAATTGGAGTTCATTTGGAAAAGTTATCCACAGAGCTAAGGTGGCATTAAATACTGCGGGTTTACCTGTGGACAACCATTTTGAACACTTGTTAAAAATGGTTTCAATTGGCTACGGCAACAGCAGGGAGATAGAAGACTATCGACTGACTCGCTACGCCTGCTACATGATTGCTCAAAATGGTAATCCTACTATAAAACCTAGGGTCGCACAGGCACAAGCATATTTCGCCGTACAGACTCGCAAACGCGAATTACAAGAGCAGTACGAGGAAGACATGAAGCGACTATCGCTGCGTAAAGAATTTAGCGAATCGGATAAACGTATTTCTGGAGCAATACTGGGACAGGATATAGCACCTCGCGGGCTAGGAATCATTAAAACTGAAGGTGATAAAAAGTTTTTCGGCGGGAAAAACAGTCAGGATATGAAAAAGGTTTACCAGGTAGCTGACGTGCGAACGCCATGGGCAAACCGTGCACCTAATGTTGTGTTGGCGGCAAAAACGTTAGCCAACGAACTGACGGCAAATAATGTTGAAAAATATGGCATAACAGGATTTCCGAATATTCTCGATGAAAATAACGGCAACAATCAGTCGGTAAGAGAGACGTTGATCGACCGTGGCGTTACGCCTGAGACCGAGCAGCCTGCAGAAGATACAAAAATAATTCAGCGAAGAGTGCAGCAACTCGACCGCACTCAGATTACGAAAAATCTTGACGATTAGAATTAACCTGCAATGAATCTCATTACAAAGGCTTTCGAGAGCATAACATTTCAAGACGTTGTTGATGTTTGTGTCTCAGGCACAGTTGAATCTGCTGTTTTAGACTACAAAGCGGTTATACCAAAAGATTTATCGAAGCATTTTGCTATTTTCTCGAATTCTCAAGGGGGACTAATAGTTATAGGAGTAGAGGAGGATGAAGACACTGGAATTCCAAAAAAATATGATGGATTAGAATACAATGCAAAAATGATCGATAGAATCCATCAATTTGCGGCAAATGTGTCGCCATTCCCACGTTATGCAGTGCGTGCGACGAACGAATTCGAGGGCAAGGTTTTTATCCTCGTAAAGATATTTCCAGGTGACGTACCTCCATATATGTCTAACAGCGACTCCAGTATTAAAATTAGAACTGGCAACGTATCCACTCCTATAAAAAGTGTTGATTCGCACGAGTTAAATCGCCTTTATGATAGGCGATTAACCGCCGTTAATCATCGTTTGCAGCAAACAGCTTTCTCGCACAGTGTTTACGATATGTCGTTGCGGCACGCTAATCTCAGCACGGTTAATACGACAGGTACTATTGACGATTCATCACAGGCTAGGGAGGAAGTAGAGTTTGATATAGCTAATTTTCGCGTGTCTATTATGCCAATATCGCCATCAGAGCCCGTAATAAATTACAAATTTTTACGTTCGAAGTTAACACATTATTCCTCGGGTAACTACATTGCTGGCGAATTTCCAAGTCGTCAAAACGATACATTGCCAGGAGGAATAGTATTTTCGGATTCTTTATCAGCGGTCGGTGGCTTCAGATTTGGCATGGTAAATGAATATGGATTAATAGACAGCGTTGAAGATGTAATGAATTCAAGTGTTAATCCGCAGAGGCGGGATATATACAGTAACCACATTATTGCAATCTTGATTCGTCAGTTTAACGTCGCCGCAGCATTTTATAATTTATCCGGATATAATGGGCAAATAGTAGTCAATATATCGTTAGATGGTGCTGCAGGTGTAAATATACATCACGCGTACCCGAGTGGCAGATATCCAATCGGGAGTTCTCGCCCTAGTCACAGGGTTGACCGGGTGGCACGATACACATGGGACATTGAGGATCTTGATACCGTAAAAATCAACGACACGTCTATTATGGTCGACAGGGTGGTTAAATTTGTACAGCGTATGTATTGGGACTTTGGGATAGGCACTGTTCCTAATGATTCAATACTTGCAGTCCTTGGTGAATTCGGCTGGAGTAGAGTCGATAACTCAAGCGATGATGCCGATAGCTAACGTGAATATTTAGCCAAGTTTACTAGCAGCGGCCTCCCGCTCTGTTTTCATTTTTCTCACCGTCGCAACAGTTGCTAGCTCATCGAGGGTTTTCGAGCCGTCTAAAGGCTTTCGGCGGTTCACTGTGTGGCCGAATAATTTAGATTGAAATTTATTCTGTAGTATTTTGTTTAAATCCACCGTATATCCTAGAATGTCGAAGATTTCTGGCACGATAACTTTATATAATCGGGTTAATTCTATATAACTTTCTACTGAATCTGTCTCTGGCTGTAAAATAATATATTTGCCGCTGACATCGGCGAATCTTTCAATAAGCTCATCATGCTTCATCATAATGTACTGGTAAAAATGTTGCAATTCAACTACTGCAATCTCATTAGCGTCTATTGAATCACGTAGGCCTGATTGTTTTCGCATCACTTTTATAATTTCTGTGTGCACTTTTTCGTTTGTTTCAGCCGCTAGCTTAGACCATCCTTTATTCGACTCTAAAACATCAAATGGTATTGTTGGATCATAGCCTACAAGAACATGAAAGTCTGACAAGCTCTTTGAATAGGCTGTTAGCGAGTGTTGAATCTCTCTCACGGCCTGCAATTCTAGGTCAAGTTTCGTTTTTAAACGTGTACTAACGAACCAGCCTGTGACCGCTATAACTGATGCTACTGCAATCGTTACGCTTGCTTCAATACTCATAGCTTTAATATGAGTGAACAATAGTAGCATGCATATTCCGGTAAGAACCATCGGTATTATTATGGCTTTTGTCATGCGAAATCTGTTTTTCTTCATATTATTCATTCTAATATTTCTAGATCAAAGTGCAAACACGATAGCTTCATTAGTCTTATGCTCGCTTGAGAAGTAGCTCGAAGTACTCAGTGCCACCGAAAGGTATTTTCTGTTTTATTACTTTTTTACCGTCAATTGTTGTCGCAGAATGTACGGTGAATGACCCGTAAAAGTCGTTAATTTCGTCCATTGCCTTCGTAATACCGCGTATCTTTGATATATCTTCAAACAACCCCAATTGACTCGCTTTAGATGTTTCAAGCTGGTAACAGTAGATGCCTATAGTGCGAACGGTGCCGCTCGGACGTTGCGTGAATTGCTCCATAGCACGCCGATAAATCTCCTGGTTGGTGAAAAAGGTAGATTTGTACATTCGTTTACCTTTCCAGTACTCACCGTTCTGGTATGTCGCCCATACGCAGATGCCTCGTGCTTCTACATTGCGATAACGTAGCTTCATGCCAGTTGTTTCACACAAAAAACTGAGGCATGGCAATAAATAGCTATCTTTGGACGACGGGTCTTTTACGACCCACTGCCGACCAACCATCCCTAGATTGGTTTCATAGTCATCAATTTCGTGCCCACGTAGCCGACGATACCAATAAGTGCCATTAATGCTTCTAAAAACTTGTCGCTTCAACGCAAATTCATCGGCGGCCAAAAATTCAAGCGGAGTAAATATATTTAGTGCATTCAGTCGTGCAGCATTACGCTCTGCAATGCCACTGAGGTCAGTTAGTTCCATTTGGCGGTAATAATCCACTAGATTGTGATGATCAATCGTGTCGAGACCATTCGGCTTGTGCCACCCGGCTGCCTGCTTTGCGAGAAAACGGTTTGTACCGATACCAACATTGATCTTCATGTAGTCGCCAATGTCGTCAGCAACACGCTGCTTTATTTCATAACCAATATCCTGTAAAGTGCGGCCCTTCAGTACGGGCTCCATGCCGTGAAAGTCGATAATACCTTCGTCGATACTTTTCATCTTTATTTTTGGTGAATAGTCCTGCATGATGCGTATTAGCTTTTCGTAAACCTTGTGGTATTTCGGTGCATCCGTTTCGAGCATGATGAAATCCGGGCAGATAGCTAAGGCTTCACTGCGGCGGCAGCCAACTTTAATGCCAAGTGCTTTGGCTTCGTAGGATGCAGCGATGACGCAACACTCTTTCGATAAACGGTTTGTTACTCCCATCGGTCTGTTGCGGAGTGATGGATGTGCTTGCTGCTCAGTCGTGGCAAATGCACTGTTGAGGTCAATATGCATAACCATTGGCTTCTCTTTGTTGAAATCTTTGTACATGTTGACTTTTTACCTTTAATATATTATTGTATTATTACCTACCGCTACGGTAGTTCGTCGAGTCGGAAGGTTACGCCATGAACTTCAGTTATAGAAATTTGGGCATCTCGATGTTGACCAGATTTGTCGCAGGAACAGCAATAGGCGTTCCGCTCGGGATTGGGTTCGTACTTCTTATGGGTCGCACCGAATTTGCGATAATCCCAATCGCTATCGGAGCGATAGTGGGCTCGGCAGCTACAACGCTCGCCACTGGCATTATCGACGCAAGACGCATACGCAGGTATCGACGCACCATGTACAACATCCAGTGAACGAACAGTTGACCTTTCGACGCGTCACGGGCAGGGGGTGAGACTGTAGTCTCGGAAGTTGAATGTCGGTAACGGCAACTTCTTTCCGCGAACAAGTCTTCCCTTGCTCGCAACCCCATTACTCTCGAAACACCCAAATGGGTGTTATTTTTATACCCCGACATATCGACCCTCTACCATGCTGACGAGCGTCCATGTTAAATGCTCTGCGTCAAATTCAATCCTATAATCATTGACGCCGTCTGACATTTCGAACACATGGATCATTCGCTTGCCCTTTGCTGTCGGGTGACGCATGCCAAAGACGTTAAATATTACTTCATTGTTGCGGTATCGCATCTTCCAAGGCACGCAGAGCGTCTTTTCAGGGGCGTTGGCGTAGAATAGCGGCACGATGTCAACTCGTTCATTAATTTGGATTGTAGGGTCCATCAGACGATACCCTTGTGTGTCGCAAGGAATGCAACTATCCGCTGCCGCAGTGCGTCGTCGATTCGTTCAGTCGACCGAATCTGACGCCGTGTTTCGATGTAGTGAACTTCAAAAAGTTTTGTTGGCTTATTCATAATTTACTATCTCCATAGGTTAAAACGTAGAAAAACAACTAAACGTACTTGTTAGCTGTTAACGGGTTTTATTGTATGGAGCTGCCAGATAAGTGCTGTTCACCGTTATGAACGTCACCGTGACGGGAAGCTAAGATAGCGTATGAAGCCTGAGAGTGAAAACGCAAGGCGAGTACTCACATGACTACGTTCATTATAGCACTGGGTGCTGCTGACCGTCTAATTGGTGGATTGTTCAATGTTGAGATATAATGACGACAAGCCGAAAGGCGAGACCTAACCCGCACGTCGGTATGGTCACTAAAATCCATTAGGAATAACAGCTCGTCGTCAGAGCACTATTCCTAATGGTCGGCCTTGGAAACTCGGTCGGTGGCTTCGGTCACGCTGGCGGCGGGCTTTTTTGTGTCCGCGTAATTCTAAAGGAGGATTGTGCGATGGAAATTATTACGACAATATTTATGTGGACTTTGGCTTCGTTTGCGATTACTGCAGCAGTCGGCTTGTTGGCGTTGGGAGGCGGTAACTTGTTCATAAAAATTACGAATAAGGTGAAAAAGCACCCAGGCGTGAAGACCAATAGCGTCGATTTAGTGTCGTATGTACCGCTATATGGAATTGTAATTGCTGCGTTCTTAGCATGGATTGAATTATATACTTGGGATGTTTTTTACGACTTTTTAATGTACGGTGCGATATGGTTTTTGCTGTTGTCACCGGTTTACTTTAGAGAAAAGGTAGTCGCTGAGAGCTAAAAGGATTATAATGGCATTACAAATTAGTTTGCTATCCAAATACGAAGCATGTAAAACCCGAAAGGTGTTTATATGTCTCGTAATGGCAAAAAAAACTCTCTACCAATTACTATCGACAGAGCAAAAGTACTTCTTGGAGAGCATGGTAAAAATATGACAGATGCAGAAATAGAAGGCATTATACGTCGCGTTGAGACGGCAGCAGAGATTATAATCAATGTGATTGATGATTCTGCGACGAAAAAGTTAAATGGTGTAAGCGGATGAAAAAAGCTGTTGCATACATACGAGTCTCGACTGATAGACAGGCAAAAAATAACTTAAGCTTGGACGGTCAGCGAAAAGCTATCGTTGATTCTCTGCAGCAGCAAGGTATCGAACTTATTCAAATGTTTGAAGATGCTGGTGAATCGGCAAAAACAGCAGACAGGCCCCAGCTGCAGGCAAGCATTGAATTCTGCCGAAAGAGCGTTGATATCGATTACTATTTCGTATGGAAACTAGATAGACTCTCGCGTAATGTCGAAGACCACATTGCTATAAATGTACTATTGAAGAGGTATGGCGTAGAGCTCAGGTCGGTTACGGAGCCAATTAATGCAACTCCAACCGGCAGGCTAATGGAGCACATGATTGCTGCGTTTGCACAGTTTGATAACGATAACCGCGGTGAACGAAGTAAAGAGGGATTGACTCGCCGCAGAAATGAGGGCGGTTATCCTCACAGAGCTCCTCTGGGCTACGATAACTATAAAGATATGCTCAAGAGACCTACATTAAGAATTAATGATACAGGGATAGTTCTGTCAGGTTTACTAAAAGAATTTAATCAAGGTTCGATGACTGTTCGCAATTTTGAGAACCGGCTAGCTGACAAAGAGGTCGTATCTGTAAATGGAAGTCGGATAGGATATACAGGTGCGTATTCGATACTAACCAACCCTGTGTATGCGGGGAAAATAAGAAGTAAACATCTTTTAGAGCCAATCGAGGGGTTGCACGATGGCCTGATATCCGATGTCGAATTTGAGACGAACCAATTAATCATCGAAGGGCGAGCGGTTAAGTTTAGTTCAGAACCTGTAGACGATTGGCCGCTGCGAGGAGTTTTAATGTGCGGCAATTGCGGGCACAGTATGACAGGTAGCTCGTCGACAGGAAGGAGTAAAAGATATCCTAAATACCACTGTACTCGCTGTAGAGCCAAAGAAGTGGGACACTCAGTAGCGGTTAGTCGTGACGATCTGCATATTCAGTTCGTAGCTTTATTAGAGTCAATTGCACCTTCTAACGAGCAGATTGTTCTTTTCAAAGAGATATTTCTGAAAAAATGGGATGCAATACATGAAAGTGCAAAAGCCGAACGTGAGGTTATCTCCAATGAAAGCGATAGATTACTGCAACGTAAAAGAAGGGTAACTACGTTGTTTATTGACGGTGAGATCAATAGACAGGAAAAAGAAGAGCAAGTTCATTTAATTAACATTGAACTAAATAAACAAAGGGACGCACTATCTAAAAATCACGACAATAGTATCGTGATTGATGACGCTTTGACTTTTGGAACCAATTTAATGAGGGACGCTGCAGCAGTATGGGACCAGGGCGATTTACGAACAAAAAGACTGCTGCAATCTACCATATTTCCTGATGGAGTCCGATATAACTTTGTGAACGGATTTGGAACCGTCAAAACTAGTGAAATATATGAGGTCGTACGCAAGAGCGAACATAATAATTACAATGTGGTGGGGCTGGATGGAATCGAACCATCTACCAAGTGGTTATGAGCCGCCTGCTCTAACCGATGAGCTACAGCCCCATACATCCGCATATTATAGCCTATTCGGGCCGCCTAGGCTATAATCGCGGCATTTATTGCGATCAGCTGGGCATGGGCGTCTGTCGGCGTTGTCCAGAAAAACTATGCACTGCAAGGCGAAGTTGATGATAAGCGTCGCCAACTGCAGCTAGTAGAATTACAAACTGAAAGCATGGCGTATGAACAGCGCTATTACAAAAGCACTGAATACCAGGCGCTAGAAGTGCGCAAACGCCTGGGGCTAGCTGACAAAGGTGAAAAAGTACTGATTCTGCCGCCGAACACAGAAGCTGCTAAAGCGGCTGATACTGCTGCTGTCGCCACCGCAACAACTCAAACGCCCGAAACCGAACCAAGTGATGCGCAGCAGTGGGTGAATTTTTTGTTTGGTGGGTCTAGCCGCTCATTATCGGAATAAATGCTGTAGCCCTGCTGATACGATTGCAGTAAACTAGAAGCATGAGTGAAATCACCCCAGGTGCTGATATGACACATCGAAAACAAGGATTATTTTTCAAGTTAATGCTGCGGTCGAGTGGCGTGTCGCTATTTGAAGGGGGTGAAATTCCTAATACGGATGGAATTATTCGAGTTGTTAGTGCCCACAGCTCGGCGTATTTAGTGCCAACGAATACTGAAAAAACAGATTACGTTCTAATTGACGCTGGGATGGACAAAAATGCAGCAAACATTAAAAAAGAACTGCAGATTCGGGCCCTGCATGATCAAGCGATCAAAGCGATCTTTATAACGCATGGTCATCCAGACCATATCGGGGGACTGCGCCAATTTCCTGATGTTCCCATTTATGTCGGTGCGCCGGATGATGGATACGTTTCGGGAAAAGCGCCCAGTGACGGTTTTGTTGGCAAGCTGACAGGATCGCAGCCGGGTATCGCAGTAACGGACCCCGATCAATTAAAAACCATTGCCGATGGACAAGTTGTGTCTATTGGTGAAAAGTCGGTTGAAGCATTTACCATCCCCGGCCACACTCGCGGTAGCGTTGCATATGTGATCGGTAGCGCGCTGTTCGTTGGTGATGCGATAGCGTTTCGCCGTAACGGGACAAAAATGGACTCGCCGAAGCCTTTTTCACACGACATACCGCAGTCTCGTGAATCAGTCGCTCGGCTGGTGCGACAGTTTGACGACCAGGGCAGGGCAATTGAGCATGTCATCCCGTCTCATTCTGACGTCGGCACATTCGATGCGCTTCGCGATGACGTACGACAGGCGCCGATGTCATGATTACGGGGGCGACAAGGGGTAAGTATTTAAAACTACTGGCGATCTGTGGAGTCGTTTACGCGGTCACTGTCATAGGGTTGATGTTCGCAAATATCATCGATCTATCAGCAGCGCAGCGAGTCTGGCTGATCTGCGTGTCGGTCGTCAGTATCGTCTACCATGCACTATTCTTTAAACTAATCATGGCAAAATTCGGCCGCTACAGTGCCTATGCGACCAGCATTGCCATTACTAGCACGATTGTCACGCTGATCACACTGGCGACTGGTGGTGTGGAGTCGCTGAATAATATTTCTATGATTATCGTTATATTTGCCGCAGCTATGTTGGGTGTTGGCATCGCAGCAGCGCTAGTATGGGTACAAATCCTTAACATTTTAACGTTAATTGCGATGGGTACAGTGAACGACAGCGTTGTTGTACTGGCGGCGTCATGGGGCGGCCTGTTCGTTGTTGCGCTATTTGCCGGCTGGATACTGCTAGTCAGGCCAGTTCGCGCGCTGGAACAGGAAAGTATCGATCATCTGCGCAAAACATTGATGGATGAACGTCTTCGTAGTGAAGGATTGATATCGGCAATCGACGACGGCATCGTCATTATCAGCAAAGAGGGCATTGTTCGGCATGCTAACAAGCAATTCCTGCAGATGATCGACCTACGCCCCAGTGAAATTCTTCTAGTCCACTGATTAGCCAGAATGTCGCTGAAGTCTTTCGTACAGGCAAGTCGATGACAATTGATGCCGAAACTATCGAGTACGTTGATAGTGGTAACCGAATGGATATATCAATATCTATTCTGCCGCTCAAAAACGAGGATGACGAAATTAACGTCGTCATGTTAATCGCACGTGATATTACAAAGCTGATGGATGTGCAGCGCATGAAAGATGACTTTATATCGCTGGCCAGCCATGAACTGCGTACGCCTGCGACGGTTATTTCCGGATACGCCGATCTATTACTCAATCCTATGTTTGGTGACCTGAGTGAAAAACAGCGTCATTATGCGACACGTGCCAAAGAATCGACAACTCGCTTGGTTGATTTGGTTAATGACATGCTGGATATGAGTCGGCTGGAATCTGGTCGCCGCCCAAACAAACCCGAAGAAATCGACATCAGTGCAGTCATTACCGAAGTCATCCAGACAAAGCAGGCTCTGCAGCAGTCAAAATCTGTGACGGTTCGCTACAATCATACAAAACAGCCGGTTATTGTCGACCGGGATCGCTTGCGGCAGTTGCTGGAGCAGTTGTTGGGTAATGCAATGGTATTTACAGCGGTCAACAGCGAAGTTACAATAGAGGTGACAAAGCACGCGAATGAAGTGCAGATATCAATCCGTGATCAGGGTCCAGGCATCCCCGAAGAAAAACGCCAAGTCATATTTGAAAAGTTCACAAAACTTGACGATACCGGAGAAATCAGCGGCACCGGGTTGGGGCTGGCTATCTGTAAAAAGATTGTTCAGGACTGGGGCGGCACAATTGCAGTGCATGCGCAAAAAGCTGGCGGTTCGGTATTTAGCTTTACGATACCACTAGCAAAACCCGCGCAAACTGACCAGTCAAAGCAACGATCGCGCAAAAAGTAAACAGGAGATACGATGAAGATTCTAATTGTCGAAGATAACGCAGACCTGCGAGCAATATACGATAGTCTATTCACTGCTGCCGGCCATACGGTCAATGCGTGTGGCAATGGCCTGACGGCTGTCACCGAGGCAGTTGATTTTCATCCTGACATTGTACTGCTGGATATTATGATGCCCGAAATGAATGGCTATGAATTCTTGACCACTATTCGAAACAATACTTCGATGACGCCATTCATCGTAGTCTGTTCGAATATATCGGAACAAAACGACGTCGCAAAGGCGATGGCTGCGGGTGCGCACCATTACATCCGTAAAAGTGACGTAATCGGTCAAAAGCTGGTCGACACGGTCATCGAAAATTACGAACAATTCAAGGCATCTGGCAACGTCGTATAGCGGAATCTACTTGATTGGCACCGACGCATCTGTTATTATGGTCAATGTATCGCGGGGTGGAGCAGTCTGGTCAGCTCGTGTGGCTCATAACCACAAGGTCGTAGGTTCAAATCCTACCCCCGCAACCAAGAAATAACCCTCATCTTTTGATGGGGGTATTTTCTTGGCGAAATTTATC
>SEAL01000054.1 GCA_004145215.1 Chloroflexota bacterium
CATATCGGATCGATATGTCCACACGGAGGAGTACCCAAGTGGCTGAAGGGGACGGTTTGCTAAATCGTTAGTACGGAGAGATCTGTAGCGGGAGTTCGAATCTCCCCTCCTCCGCCAAGAAATGAGTCGAGCACTTGCTCGGCTTTTTTCTTTCTTTAGATGTATTCTTTTAAAAGGTAGTTAACTTCGAAGGTGATATTATTGTAATTAACCATATTAGTACGCATTATATAAAATGCCTTATGTTTACATATCAGTTCCAAATTGTTAAAAAGTTTCCTACGTTTGATTACCTACGACAAACGAAGAATTAGCAGATTTCAATATGCTCGTGTTTCATCTATGCGAAGCCACCCATAGAGTATGTTCACGGCTAATTGCTTCTTCACCTTGTTCAACGGTTAAAGACCACTTCTCCTCTGTAGTAATGTTGTTTAATGAAGTGTTCACTTTTGCAAGCTCGTGTGATGTGACCGCATACGACTGTGAAAGCGTTTCGAATTGTTTAGATTGAACCCATGAAAGGATAGCCGCAGCTGCGGTGGCAATAATCCCGCTGAAATCAATTGAATCGATGTAAAATAGTCTTAATACTGCAAAAATAATAGCTATGAATTCAAAAATCAACACACTTATACTCCATAGATAAGATTTACGCATATTATATTTAGATTTAGTGCGGTACCAATTTATTTGATCAGTCAAACGGTGTTTTTTATAAAAAGTCATTCTTTGACTTAACTTAGATTTACGCATCTCTTGCATAGATGAAGTGAATTGGGTGTCTATCCCGGAAGGCTCGTTAAGGGTAGGTACCATTTTCAAGACATCTTCGATTCGCTGATTGAAGAGTTGAATAACTGAAACTTGGCTCAAGCCTTTATCAAATGGCTTTGCGCATTGCGTGTACTTCCATGTAATGGTCTTGATTGATTCCGCAGCGGCTCTGCCGTTATACCACTTTTTCTCTGGTTCAAACTGAATCATGAATATCTTTGTGAATAACGCTACTACGAGAGCGGTAAGTGTGATTGCAGCAGAAACCTGTACGTTGTCACGTATTATCCAAGCCGTACCGCTACCGACAGAAGCTGCAATGAGTGAAATTAGTTGGGTTTTTTGGGCTATGAGGAATCGCTTTTGCCATTTTGTAGCATATCTGTCGGTAGCGACGTATAGCGGGGGCATTTCAAGCATATTCATAAAAACTAAGCGTTTCTTTGACGTAACGGCCGTGAATTGTTTACCGATGCGTCTCTTGTAGCTCTAGCTTGAAATGCATCATCTATATAGCTACGGAGTGTAGCTTTATCATGAAGCTCCGGCGTTCTGTAGTATTTTGCGTATGACGTATCCAAATTACCGGCGCTCCAGTTATCTTCAGCTCTTTGTGGCAGTCGCGCATTTCCGTTCATTGACGGCAGTGTTAAAAGTAGTAGACCATTACGTTTATTGACCGTATCATTTCGAAGCGACGATGATATTTCCCAGTCTACGTATTTTCTACCCCACGTCTCTGAGCCAACAAGGACGATAGTCACAGTAGAATTACTGAGGTAGTTCGTTCTAATCCGCTCCTTTATATAGTCTTCATTTGTACTGTTGATAAAATCGTCACCTTCTGACACTCCAACGGTTACAGGGATAAATTCTTCACCAAAAGTATCAACAAAAATCTTTACTTCATTTATGTCTTTTACGTGATAGGAGATAAAGCATTTGTGTCGCGTGCCGTCCGACTTCCTGGCGCTGGCGTTTACAGCTAATGCCTGAACTTCATTCATGAGTTGTTTACTGTAGTCAAATTGCATAACTCTAATATACTGCTCGAGGTAAACCTATGCAATCAATAGCGATATATCATTGACAAATTATATTTTTTATGCTAATATGCAATTAACCTAAATGGAAAAATAAACAATGAACAATAATAAATTAAATACATTATCCACTAATGACAACTCCGAATTTGCTGGTGCTGTTATAGTAGATAATTCAGACTTCGAAGATACTACTAATGAAGCTCGCGAGGCAGCTGTTGCAGCTTTGGGTGCGGCTTTTCATGAAGATTGGCGCAAAACACGTCAGAACGAAGATGGTTCATTTGAACCTCGCTTAAAGGGCACTAAAGACGAATCTTGGATTGAAGCTAATGGCACAGATCAAGTCGATATTGCAAATACAGACTACGCTAACCTCCCTGCTGATTGGCAAGCTGAAAATAAAGCAGCGGCAGAAGTTGTAGTAGACATCTTCGAAGATCGCGATGGTTTAGTAGATTTATCCGACGAAGAGACACGTAACGAAGTTGGCGCAGTGGTGCACGATGCATGGTTGGCACGTAATGAATGGGCAAAAGGTGGCGATTTAGACGTCCCTTTCGTTGAATTATCTGAAGCTGAGCAAAGCAAAGATCTTGACCAGGTCGTTGTGGCGCAGCGTATCTTCTCTCATGAATAAATTTTAGGCTAGGATAAATATATGTCTGAAAATCTTAATCGACCAATGGGTCCACTCGAAGTGGGTGATCAGGCGATTATCGATGCTTTATCTCGTTTACCGAAAGCAGATAAAATACATCAGGATGTGTTAAGGCAAGAGACGGTCATCACAAGTGTCGTGCAAAGCCGTGAAACGACTCCAGGTGAACCGAAAGATCACTGGTCTGTAGCTTCTCTTAATACTGATTGCGACGGGATGCCAGAACGAGTTGAAGTAACGCTTGTGACTACATCAGCTAAGGATATTAATTCTACGCTACGTGGAGGTAATTTATCTACAATAGAGGTTAGGACTGAAGAGGATAAACCGAAAGCAATCGACAGAGCTAAATTGCACGATAGAAGAGCCGAACAATCTATTAAACTCTTGACCGCAAAGCGACTAAGTAGGGCCGCAGGTATAATTGCTAGAATACAGAGTTAATAGATGGCCGAATCAGCTAAGCTATGGATGGTAGAGATAAAGTAATATATTCTATTATCTCTCAATAAACAACAAAACTTGCCGAGATGAAATACCGCCACATGACTCTATTTCAAAACAAGTCAATTACTACGCAACTTGTTCATCTCAAAATAATTAAATGCGTTGATTAAATTTGCTACTATAATGACATGATCGAAATCATCCTTGCCTTACCATTCCTCGCCGCCATGTCCTTTATGTTTTATCTAATACTATTTTTCTACTTTTCAATCCCGAATCTAATGGCGAGTTCTGCCATCGTAGGGCTGTTGAAAAAGAGCAAGAAATACAAGAAATATCGCAATGCACCACTCTTGTTTCCAGTCATTGCGCTCGCATTCTATTCAACCGTTGATTTCTTCGAAGCCAACAATATTTATATGGTTTGGTTTGTCATTTTAGGGTTCGTGTCGCTGGCTCCGGTTGCGGCA
>SEAL01000055.1 GCA_004145215.1 Chloroflexota bacterium
ATGAGTGCCACGAAACCCATGGACGACCAGGATCGTCTTTTTTTGATCCGAATTATAATCCCAGTAGTGAATTGTCGAATCATGAGATGTAAAGGTTTTTTCGGTCGAATGCATAAAACTTAGTATACCAAAAATAGTTGGCTGCGGCTGTCATTCCGGATTCGACCCGGAATCATAAGTGGCACTCGTTTGTCGTAAGTGGTTTTGTCGGATATGAAAAGGCCGCCGAAGCGGTGCGAAGGAGTCTGTGCTCGAACTTCGACGACCTTTTCGGCGGTCTATGCGACAACTATTCGCCATTGTTTCATCAGGCGTACTGCCGCGAAATGGGAAACGGTCGATGCTATTGCCCATGCTGCTAGCAGAATTACGGCTATCGAACGCGCACTCTCTGCAGCATAGAACGCTACGCAAGCGCTCGTCAGACTTACTGCACCCGTGAACGCAAATACATAGGCAGTTGCATAAGCTGCGAAGACGTTCGCATGGATATCGAGAATTCGCACTAACTTCCTGCATGTGTAGCAACTGCTGATTGCGGTCAATAGAGCGGGTGCAATGAGTGTCAAAAACATGACAGCCATAGTATTTCCTTTCGTAGCTCGAATGGGATATATCTACTTTATAACTTTATAATAATATGTCAATGCCTGTGCTATACTTAACAGATATGATCGCAGATATTACCGTCACCGAAAAATCCTTTGGCCCCAAGGTCTTGATGAGTGGGATTAAGTTTTCTATTGATGACGGCGAAAAAGTCGGCGTCGTCGGCCGTAATGGTGTCGGTAAATCGACACTATTCGGTATTATTTCTGGCGGATGAATATACGCAGGCGTTAATGCGCTTTGACGATAAAGGGTTTTATCAGATCGAAGAACAAATCGAGCGGGAATTAGAAAACTTCCAGCTGACTGGTGTTGCACATCGCCCCTTCTCCACTCTGTCTGGTGGTCAAAAACGCCTGGTCGAGGTTGTAAAGATTATGCACTCCGATGCGCACCTGGCACTTGTTGACGAACCGACAAACCACATGGATTATGTTGCAAAGGCGCAATACGTCGAATGGATGAAGACAGCGCGCGAAGCGATGTTGGTGATTACGCACGACCGCGATGTGCTGAACGAAGTACGTTTGGAAGAAACATCTCGTGCGGAATTAGGCGAATTGCAGGCAAAAGAAAAACCAACGTTCTGGATCGACAAAGAATCAGCGGCCAATTTGAACTACAAGGTTGCCGCGCAGTACGATAAATTCAAGGCAAAAAATATTCGTATGAATATGAAGTCAGATGAATCACGAAGCAAGCATATTTTGGTGAATGTTAAAGATTTGAGCCTGGGGTATGGAGACGCGCCATTATTTGATGGTGTTAATATTGATTTGCGCGAGGGCGAAGCATTAGAGCTACGTGGACGAAATGGTGCTGGTAAAACGACGGTGATCAAAGCGATCCTGCAAGCTGACCCGAATCATCGTGCGAGCATTGTATCTTCCTCACCTGTCGCACCCGACGGCGCCGACGAAGGCAGCTCGGAAGATAAAAGCACGAACGCCGATTCGGCTAACGCCGCAACCGTATTTTCTGGTGACATCACCCTTGATCGCCAAATGCGCATTGGCGTGTATGAACAAGAAGTTTCGCCAACGTACTTTGATTTACCATTGGCGGATGCCGTCGAGCGCATGTACCTGGATCGTGGACTGGCGATCAGCGAAACGAAAGTCCGAGGGTTGCTCGCGAGCTATTTGTTTACTGAAGGAGACGGCCGTACGCCACTTTCCAAGTTATCTGGTGGTCAAAAGGCGCGTTTCCAATTGATTAGCATGCTAGCGAACGAACCGCAGCTGCTGATTTTGGACGAACCAACAAACCACTTGGATTTGCCATCAATCGAAGAATTAGAGACAGCGCTCGCGAAATATTCTGGTGCGATCATGTACGTCAGTCACGACGGATTCTTCCGGCAAGCATTGGGTGGTGATGTCGTGCAAGTCGGTGCCAAATAGTTTGCATATCTGGCATTCTACATTCGATGAGGAATCTAATTAAATTATTTACGATTGTCTCGAGCGCCTATTTTAAGAATTGTCTTCTGTTCTGATTTGATAGTACTATAATTTCTTTTTAGCATTATGCCTGTAATGATCGTTGCTGGTACAAATATTGGTGCGAATATCCAATTAAGCGTATTTAAGCTTAAAAGTATAAGAATCACGACAAATAAAGACACACCAAAAACAGTGCTGATGATCCCTGTTATTGCTTTTAGCGCGAATAGATTTCGCTTTAGCTGAGCGACTTCAGCTGCTGACGGTCCATTGAGTTCCGATGGTCCAGTGTTGCGCTGAAATGCTGCTGCAGGTTCTTTCGAGGATATCCTCGCTAACCCCAGCATTATACATGTCAAACTAGCTATCGCGGGAACTATTCCAAAAATTATTGATAAAAGATCGCTAATGCCGCCGTCCGCCGAACTTTGATTAAAAAATGCATTCCATACCATGATCATGAATGGAGATAGGAGCAGCCCTATGACTAGCAGTCCGACTCCAGAGCTCTTTGATGGGTTATCATCTTCCATGGAAATAGCATATCATATGCAACCACTAGCAAGGTTAGTGTGCAGACTATAAAGAGCCCATGATGGGCTCTTTATAGTAATAATGCTCGTACTCTGCGTTAGAATCTATGTGCAGTTGCCTGCCCTGTTGCATAGTTAAATACGATATAACCGTTTTGGAAGTTACTTGCTTTGCCTCCGTTCGTGTCGTATTCGTCACTCGATGGATAGCCGAGCCAGCTTTGTTCGTATCCGAGCGAGGCGTATTTGTCCAGAATTCTACCTTGAATGGAATGGGCGCTAGTTGCTGCCGACCAATAGATCATACCGCCGTCAAATCGATTGAATTTACCGCCACTTGGTGTTGTGCCTTCGCTGGTGACTGGTTTGCCGAGGAATCCTGTATCATATCCTTGAGCCCCCCACTTTTTATAGATTTCACCGATGACATACTGCGCACCGTGTTGTGGCGATTCATAAATTGTTCCGTTTTGGAAGTTAGCATATTGTGATGCGCCGTCAGGTGCTGTTGTCTGAGAGGTGACTGGGTAGCCAAGTACTCCCCTTTCCCACCCGGTATTCGCCCATGTTTGTCGAATCTGTCCTTGGATTCGCTGTGCGCCGGTCGCTGCTGTCCAATAGATCGATACGGGACCGGTGTTGGTGCTGCCGCGGAAGTGGTTAAACCTTCCAATGCCGTCTGGCGTGTGCGACTCGTCGGTTGTCGGCTCGCCCAGTACGTTGTGTCCACCGAGTGCGATATATTTTTGGTACACCTGCCCATTTACATTATGGACACCGGATGCGGGAGTCCAATAGGCACGCCCGTTCTGATAATCGCGGAATTTTAACTGTTCATTTCCCTGCTCTGCGCCCGTAGGTTGACCTAGGACGCTACGGAATGTTGGATCAGTGGCATAGCGCTGATCTATATAGGACACAGCTTGCTGCTGGGTGCTTGCCGATTGTTTATCTGGCTCGGCGGCATACGTACTGACGGCTCCAATTGTCGTTGCCGATAAAAAAGCAGCAGTGGATAAAACTGCTGCAGCAACGATAGTTGTTTTTGGTCTAGATACATTATTTGTGCTTGATAATCGGTGTTCCATAGAATGGCTCCTGTTTATTAGTCCGTTAGATAATTAACGGACTATTCTATAACACGTGAATGAACCTAGGCTGAAACGGCTTCGATGTTGTGCGTTTTGATTGATCCTTGAATTTTTGGTCGGTCAAATCCCAGGATTATATCGCCAGCAACGTCAGTGACTGGGACGCCGCGGAATTCGCCGCCGATTTTACCCATCAATTCATCGTAGGCTTCTTTGTCGGCTTCGATGTCTTTTGCGGTATAAGCAATGCCGAGTTTATCCAGCCATTGCATTTCGGTATGGCAGAACGCACACCAGGTGGTGCTATAGATCGTGATTTGTGGTGTTGCAGTATCGCTCATGTGGCTGATTCCCTCGTTTATTTCACTATACATTATACACTAATTCGATAATTTAATAAATATGTGTCAAAATGCTTGCGCTGTGGGTTTTGTTTGTGCTTAAATAACAATAACTAATGTTGTGAAAGTTATCGGGGGTATAATGATAAAACTTAACACGGTGAGTCGTTTATAATGGCACGGTTACCACAACCTGGCGGAGATGCTGGAAACTGGGGTCAGATCCTCAACGACTTTTTGCTGCAAACATTAAAAACGGATGGTACAGTCAAAGACAATGTTATTACTGGTGCTGCTCTGGCCCCCAATTCTGTCACGGCGACGACGATCGCCAACGGGACAATTAGCGAGGCGCAGTTAAATGGTGCTGTTCAATCAAAACTGAATGCTGCAGGCAACGGAACAATTGCCGATGGAAGCGTTGCAAAAGTAAAGCTGGCCGCTAGCGTACAAACCTCGCTCGATCGTGCGGATTCTGCCCTTCAATCGGTTGTGAATGGATCTATCACCGAAGCAAAGTTGGATTCGGCCGCACAGACAAAGCTAAATGCCGCTAGCAATGCGGTTTTGCTGACAACCAACCAGACTATTGCTGGTGACAAGACTTTTTCAGGCATACTTCGTTCGACTGCTATTCGTGCAGAGGGTGTAAATAGTATTCAGGTTTCGGGCGGTGAATATCCATCGATAGCGATTACGAATGGTTCCAATGTGATACGATCACAGATTGTCGCCGACCCTGCGAGCGGTTCGACGTCTGTTGATTACACCGCTTCAGCCGGTGGATCATTCTATGTACGTAACAATCCTCAGGACGGCACGGCAATGCTGACGATTAACACGATCGGATCTACGTTTGCAAATAAAATTATCGCGCCATCACTTCAGATTACCGGCGCCTCGCCTGCTGTCGGTAAAGTTTTAACATCAGACGCCAGTGGCAATGCAACCTGGCAGACGCCAGCGGCTAGCGGCGGTGTTGAATTTTCTGGTGACAAAGTGAAGCTAAAGACACTTTACCAGCCAATCGTGGGCGTATTCCCTAGTTCTGAATTGGTGCAGGACCAGTACGTACACGACAACATTGATGCAAACAATTACACATCGCTGACTGGTACTATATGGAATTCGCCTCGATTAAATACGCAGTCACAAAAACTTGTCGCAGTTGATCCCGGTAATGTTGCCGCAGGGTGTACGAACATGTCCAATGGTCGGACAATTGGATCTTGTTTTGATATAGAATTCGAATTGACCGGCGACAAATTCGCGATTCATATGCAGACCTTTGGCTATTTCGACACGCAGATTTATGTCGAACATGAAGGTCAGATGATGAAACTAAAGACGTATCCGATGGGTGAAGATTATGCAGGAACAAATTTTCGTTCGATTCGATTCGCGCGTTATGCAACCCGACGTATTCGGATCGTGATGCCGTTTATTTACTTCTTCCAGATCCTCCATGAATCAAATGCCATCATTAAACGTACACCTGATCGCCCGATGATCGCAATCACCGGCGATTCATATGTTGATGGATCGAGTGCCTACAACGCTGGAAGTGCACGTTCGTATGCTGTCGCTGGGACGGTTGATGCAATTATTGAAGCGACTGGCTTTGCCGTGCTGCGGTTGGGTCAAGGCGGAACGGGGTATTTTAACAATGCAACGGGCGTAGCTTCGGACACTCCAGGCCCAGTTAACTCTACCCGCTTTTTTTCGACATCCAGGATCGCCGCCATGTCGGCATTTGGTGCAAGTAAAATAGTCGCGCTGGTGGTGAATGGTACGATTAATGACGGTGAGCTATCTGGTGGTACTGCTGGTATGCGCGTACGGGCGCTGGCTGGATTCCAGGCGGTGAATGGTTTTGACCCAGGAATATCAATTATTTCGGTATCACCAGAGCCGTTGAACAATGCACAAGCGGGCAATGTTCACGACTTGAACCGCCTGGGTCTGATACAGGCGATCGATGAGCATCCTCAGGGTGTCGGATTTATTGACTTCTTTAATCCAACCGACCCGCTCTGGACTGGTACGGGGACCGAAGCAAATCCGCTAAACGACCCGCAATCAAAACTGGTTGGTGGCGACGCGATCCACGGTAACTGGGCTGGATACAAGCTGTATGGACAACATATTGCGATGCAGATGGCTGAAATGAAAATTCCAATCGAAAGGGCCTGGCTATAATGAATGATCAGGAAGCAAAGAAACTACGACAAAAGGCTGACGATGCTGCCAAAAAATTTCTCCAATCCCAGCAGGTGGTATTGGAGAAAATGAAGCGCACGAACGTTGTTGCGAAGTTGTACAAAAAAGACTGAAAATATAAAGCACCCGCCCCCATCAAGGAGGCGGGTGCTTCTACTTGACGGGTGCGGGTTATGATCGGATCCTGCGTCCACGCAGCAGACGTAGTCTTGGAAACGCCAGAGCGGCAGTGAAGTAGGTCGTCGTGCCGACACATGTCGTGCAGACGACCAAACTTACTAACTCTTTGGACATCGTTTCAGCCGCTACGACGCCAATTACGCCGAGGGATAATGTCGCCATTATGTAGCCGATGTAGCGCGATCTCCGATGCCGTTCAGATGTTCCAGTGATTCCCGCGATGCAAAATAGTGCCGCAGTGGCTATCCCGATCCACGGAAAAAGAACCGGGCTCATGAACGAATCGATGATATTGGACATGTCACTCCAAGTTCGTAGGTAGATGAATCCAATAGATATATTAACATAAATTCATATAAAAAGCAATACTAAGATTGAGTCGGCTTTCGGGTCAAGTACCATCCCCTATTCAAATCTGACTGATAAACGAATAATTCGATATTATTTACCAACATTTGATGCTCCGCGGCTTTTTGCGCTTGCTGCTTTGATGCAAACCGACGTTTAGTCGCTT
>SEAL01000056.1 GCA_004145215.1 Chloroflexota bacterium
ACACCGTCAACACGACAGCGAATCTTTAACGTATCCTCTAGTGGTTCGATATGGACATCGCTAGCGCGACTCTTGACTGCATACTCTAAAATAGTACTCAGCGCTCGGCTTATCGGCGAATCCTGAACGATCGTTTTGATATTATCATTTTCTGCTTCGGTAGCTTCTTTTTGCGAAACTTGGGCTGCTGCATCTATTGTCGATAAATCAGTCCCATATTGATCAAGGATATGTCGAACCCCAGCTTCGGACGCCATAAATATTTTCAATGGTCGTTCGATGCGATTCGCCAGGTAGTCAACAGCCTGTACGTTACTTGCATCAACCATCGCAACGGCCAGACGGTTCTGAACTTCAGCGAGAGGTACCGCCATAAAACGCTCTGCGACGTCTTCAGGCAACAGATCCAACACTGATTGATTAATCAGACTATTTGTTAGATTGACATACGGGACACCAGAAACCTGAGCAATCGCATGTGTCAACATCTCATCGTCAATAATGTGACGCTCTGTAAGTAAAGCAAACAAAGGCTTGTTCGTATCTTTCGACTCTTTCGAAGCAGCGTCCAAAACTTCACTGGTGACCAAGCCCTCTTCAGTCAAGAGCTCCATCAGCTTGCTCTGCATATCAGTAGTCAACAACGCCATTACAGGATCCTAGTTTGCAACCGAATTATTATCGGATGACTGTTTTCTTCATGGCTTTACCACCTTCTCTTTCAGCTCGAGTGTTTTTGCTGGTTCGTAATACGCATGTCCAATTGCAGACAGTGCGATTCGCGCACCTTGGCGCTCAACAGAAACATTCGTAATATTGATAGCCCTGATGGATCGTTCGAGTCGCAGTAACACCTCGCGAAGTGCTTCTGGATTTGTGCTAGCCACTGATACAGTAAAGCTGAATTGAATCGTGTTATCACCTGTCGACTCTGATCCTGTGTCATCGGAAGTGACCGGATCAACACGAATCGTATCAATAGTTACACCATTGACGCCACTTAGTAGCTTACTCTGCAGGGATGAACCGAGTGCAGTCGAGTTAGCATCCGCTGGAAGCGCATCCAGAACTGATTGAAGCGCACTATCTCCATCTTTCAGTCGTGTCGACTTGAGATCCTCGTTCGTATCAAGCACGCGAACATTATCGCGCAGCTGATCAACTACCTCGAGGTTTTTTGAAAGCGTTCGAGCAGTCGCTTCTTTTTGGCTGACAACTTTTTCACCAAAAATTATTTTTTGTCCTAGGAAAAGCATTATCACTAGAGAGAAACCGACGACTACAGACACTCCTGCTACCCACAAGAACATTGTTTGGTTCGCTTTTGTGATCTCTTGGCGCTTACGGATACCTGTCGACTTAGAATTATTCATGTTACTGACCCCCTTCTATTTCAGAAGCGCGTTCGCTAAACAGCCCTTGTGGCAATCGCACGAATGAATCAGTCACATTAGTACGGTTTGGCGGAAGCACGACAGCGTCTTTTGCTGCACGGCTAAAGAATAGCTCGTCATACGTAAAGTTAAAAGTAAATCGAAGTACTTTTTTACCAGTAGAGTCTTCACCTAGGCTGGTGTCGCTAACAGTTACGGCTTTTGTTAAAAATATTGATTTTTTCTCGCCGCTTTCATCTGTGTAAGAAAGCGTGGTTCCGAGGATCGTCTTTTTTAACGCTTCAGCAGCATCAAATCCGTTTACCGCCTGACCTTCTAATTTAATGTCAAAGTATTCGACAGATCTTCGACCTGTTGAAGATCTTTATTTTTACTATTGATAGTTCCGTCAGCTAGTGTACTGCGAACCGTCTGGACTCCAAACAAGTACAGCGCTAGCAGTACAACAACCGCAACGGATACGATACCCACCAGAATAGCAACACTAATGACATACGTTCGAACGCGCCTTGCTTTGAGTAATTCTTGTTTTACATCTGGTATTAAATTGATTTCAATCATGACTTATTACCTCTTTGCGCCAGGCCGACAGCAACAGCCATTTCAGAACTGATAGCCGCAAGCTTTTGGTCATTTCCAGGAATGGCAACATTTAGCCACGGGTTGGCACCAGTAGTTTGCGTACCTGTCTTTGCTGCAATGTACTGACCGATACCAGGAATAATATTGGCATAGCCGGACAAGTGTACTGTACCGACCGCGAGTGAAGGATATCGCGTTTGGAAAAATTTAATGGATTTAGACACTTCTGAGACGAATCCATCGAGCGCACCCTCAAGCGAACGGGCAACTTGACCTTCGAGCTTATCTTCTGCTAGACCAAACTTCAGAATGAATTGCTGCGCCTGACCTTCTTCTATACTCAGATTCTGGACTGCAGCCCTTACTAGCGTCGAAAGTCCATTTGGAATGGTGCGCACTAGTCGCGGAGCACCACCATAAGTAATCGCAACAATCGTTGACGTGTCACCAATATCAACGATAACCTGAGCGCTTGGAACACTGTCAGGTAGTGTGGACCTGATTAATGCAATAGGTTCAGGTTCTGCGGCAATGACATCGAATCCTAGATTCTCGATAAATCCTAGTTTTTCTTCGGAGTATGATGCAGCAGTGCTTGCAAGCAACACTTCTTGTTGTGACGGATCATGAAGAGATTGTCCGAGCAGCGCCCAGTCAACTTTCGCATCATCGACTGCAGTAGGAATATACTGGTCAATCTGATATTTAATAGTTCCCTTTAGCTCTGCTTCTGACAAGCTCGGCATGTCAACAACTGTTATAAACGTTTTGTTTGACGGCAGGCCAATAGCAACGTTTTTTGTTTTTATGCCACTTTGACCAACGACGGTCATGATAACTTCACCTAATCGGCGCTGAGCCTCTGGTGAATCTGCAGTTGCTGTTTTTATATCGAGCTGTGCATGCCCATAGTGTTTTAGTGACCACTTATTCGGACCGGTTGCCGACAACTGTTGTGATACGATTTTTCTATTATTAAAATTGACTATTACTGAACTGCTAAAAACGCGGTGGAAGTTCTGTCGTATAGGTCGTCTCGACTCGCTGTGCGCCACCATCTTCGTTATATGCCCAGAGGTAAACACTTGGTCGTAAGTTGAACGTCTCAGCTGCCACACCACTATTTGATCCAACTCCCGATCCACCAGTTCTACGAAGAAGCAACTGATTGGACATAACTGGTCCATTAATCCGTAATGCCTGATTACACATCTCCGAAGACAGTTTTCCAACAACATCACAAGTTGTTACGCGCCCGCCCGTTCCATCGCTTGCCTGCTTTGCAATCAACCACGAGTCAATATTCGTTACGCCAGCAGAGACGATAATCTCTTTGGCGACAATTACCAGCTGCGGTATCTCAGCCAGTGAACGATAACCGTCATTATCGTAACTGATATTGCCAGCAACTGTTACCGTACCGTTCGGGACACTTACAATCAAGCTCCGACCTTTTGCGACACTACCTGCATCAATGCGCAAGTTGCCATTCGCTTTTCGATACAATCCGTCTGCCTTGCCGTCAGGTGACCAGCTCGACTCCGCAACGAGATCGTCAGTTACTTCACGACCGCGAAGCAGATAGCTCGCTGTATCTGGGATCGGTGGCATTTCATTATATTGACTGTAGTAACCATTTTCTGCGCCCGTGTTCGCGAACGTCAGGCGGCTCGATAGCGTTCTGATGTCACCCGCCCCGCGAGCAATGCCGCCCTCTAAACCGGATGCGCTCGCAAAGCCGGTAATCAAACCTGGTGCAAATGCCCCATATTCACCCCAACTGCCGAACGTTCTATCGATCGACCCGCCCTTAGAAGTAATGCCCGTTTGAATCTTTGCCCCCGATGAGTCCACTGTCGATTCCGCTCGATAATGCCGTCCAACTATAATATCGTCACCATGAACTTGCACTGATGGCTTTTTACCGACAATGATACAAGCAGCTTTACTATAGCGATTTGTAGGGCTACTTCTGTCAGTCGGCAGATCAATCGTCAATACATAGCAGATTTTCGAACCCACATCTAGGTCGCCATCGACTTCAATTTGACCAATACCACCAATTTCATCATTTTCAAGTATAGTATCGCCAGTACCAAATATACGCGAGCCGCTTGCAGCATCGTTACAGCTAGCTCGCGAAGCGCCGCCCACAAGCGCAACAAGCTCTGCGCAGCTCATTTCGTCTCGGTACTGTTGGCCTGAATTGTAGTTCAGTGCGTCAACAGACTGCCCTCGATTAACAACCAACTTCTTTATCGACCAACCAGTTTCTTTACTCTGATTGCTACTATCGTTTCTGACACTGTACCCAAATACGGCATTATCTGCAGCCGAAACAATCGAGCTGTTTGCCACTGCCGTAGGTACTAAGCTGTACGGAGTTTCCGGCGGAAGACATCTTGGATCTGTCGCAAGTATATCGCTATTATATCGACATGGCACTGGCGGATTAAGGTCTCCGCACGCTTCACCAATCTCTCGCTTTAGGATTGTAGCGAGATCACCGTAATTCTCACTGACAACAAATGTACTGTCGTTATTTTTATAATCACCGGATACAACATAGTTAATCGTCTCTCGTTGGCTTGGGTTTGCTCCGATGCTACCGCCAATAATTTTTTTACCACTAGCAATATGTTTCAGCGCTGCATTTCGTCCAGCCTCTGTTGAGCTAACACGCCAGCTACCTCCTGCATTCGGCTGACCATCTGTCATGAAAACAATAATGTCCGTCTGGTTAAACACACTGTCTAACGCAGGGTTTCGCACGTCATCGTTATAGCCAAAGCCTTGCTGATAATTCGTGCCTCCGCTCGATACAATCGAATTGAGCATCGTATTGAACGTTGACGGCGTCTCGCCCTTTGATGAAACATAGCTATGGTATGGGGCGTTAAAATTTTTAGTATTATAGTTGGGATCTGGGTTCGATCCTGGGGGTGGCACTCCAATCCATGCAAAGGCACCATTACCTGTCGAGTTATTAACACCCGAAGTGTCCGAGAATGTCCAAAATGCAAGTTCTATTCTACTGTCATATAATCCAGTTGGCTGGAATAGTCGACGGATTTGATTACGCAAAACCTCCACGTTACGCGCACCAACCGACCCAGATCGGTCGATAACCATTGCAGCGCGACACACTCTTGGTGCAGTCGGGTCAGTCTGAGCGCTCACATTAGAAAGAGTTCCCATACCCCATAGACTAAAGCTAAACAGCAATAACAATACACCAAATGGAAGAGCATGCTTGATTCGACTCATTTTATTGTGTGTGCTCATGGTCATAATTAATTCTTTCCAATCATCTTTGATACTCTGTCTGCTTCAGCATCATAAAATGATTTTCCAATACCAGTTTTATTCTGAGGACTTTCCGCCCACTCACCGGCTAATTTATAGTAACGAGCCGCATCTTGATATCTTTTTTGATCTTCGTAGAGCCTTGAAAGCCAATCTGCAACCAGGAATTTATCAGGATTTGAAGCTTCAACGTCCTTCATAACAGCAAAGGCTTTATCGTACTCACCCGCGGCGTAATATACGCCCGATAGATCAATTGCAAGTTCCGACTTTCGCTCCTGTGAAGCCTCTGATGCAACAGCTTTTTCATACACCTTGCCCGCAGCATCTGTATTATTTTTATTGACATTATCAAATGCCTCTTGACGGAGATTGCCGTCAGCTATAGATTGATCGACATCTGCTTTCGCCTTTGCAATATCTTCCGCAGTTGGCTCATTCGAACGCTCACTTTCCGGTATAGTTTCACGATTTAAAAAGTAATATGCTCCAGCCGTAATAGCCAGAATAACGACAACGAGGAGCGCAATCATGGTTTTTTTCTGTCTGCCGGTCAACCTAGATGATAATGAAAAAATGTTTTTGCTCATAAACCTTATTCTGATTGCTCTTATTAATAAAGTCAGTATAGTCCACGAGACGTACAAACACAAGCGTAATATATTAGATTTTACAGGGGTTATATGGTACAGTAGGTACATTATGAGTCTATCAATTGCTATCGTCGGCCTTCCTAACGTTGGTCGCAGGTGCCAGCCAAGGCGAGGGTCTGGGTAATAAATTCCTAGCAAACATTCGCCAGTGTGATGCCGTTGTGCACATTGTACGCGCTTTCCATAGCGGAGACATCGTGCACGTTAACGACAAAGTAGATCCACGTGCTGATATCGATATTATCAATACCGAACTGATTCTGGCCGATATTCAAACGATCGAAACTCGAACAACAAAATTGCACAAAGAAGCAAAAACGAAGCCCGCCGCTCGTGCCCAGCTGGATTACATACAGGAACTACTCGTCCAATTACAGACGGGCACACCCCTATCAGAAATTTCTGATCTGAATCACGAACTAATCAGTGACCTACATCTACTAACTGCAAAACCCGTCATATATACGTTCAACGTTGACGAAGATACGCTCGTTGATGAGACGAAAAAAGCAGAGCTATCCCAACTGGTCGCGCCAGCCCGAACAATTTTTGTATGCGCTCAGCTAGAAGACGAGATCAAAGGGCTATCCAACGAGGATGCAACCGAACTACTCGAAAGCTACGGCGTCAAAGAGACAGGTCTGCAGCAGATGATCCACGCAGCCTACGACACACTAGGACTACAGAGCTACCTAACAGCTGGACCTAAAGAAGTTCGCGCATGGACAATTAAAAAAGGCTTCACTGGTCCGCAGGCAGCCGGCGTCATTCATACAGATTTTGAACGTGGGTTTATCGCAGCGCAGATTGTCGACTATAACGACCTGGTTGCGGCAGGCTCGGAATCCGCGGCCAAAGCATCCGGCAAATTACGTACCGAAGGCAAAACGTATGTCATGCAGCCCGATGATGTTGTCGAATTTCGCTTTAACGTTTAGCGTACATCCTAATGTTGTGTCCAAATAAAACATCCTCCGTTATAAAAAACAGAGGATGGGTTCATGTTATACGCCACACGTCAGCGTTCTCGTGAGAGAATTTTTAGATCACATCAACTGCGCAAACACGACACGATTATAGAGCGTATCCTGTCCACCTTCGACGTTACACGTCACCAAAACTAAACGCCCCGGGTGACTAGTGAACACATCCTTTCGATTGGACATCTGGTCTTTTAAAACCAGGAATGGCTCGTCCTGAACTTGATACGCTAGCTTTCCAGCCGACGTCGTCAGTACGACCCTATCGCCAACCACTGTCGTCATCAATGGGTTAAAAACCATCGAAGGCGAAGACTGCGCGTGCCCAAATATCCAAACGCTGGTTTGCGTCTGAGTACCAGGATAAGTCGTCACGTCATCTCGCCACTTCCACCAGCCAGGTAAATCCCTCGGGAGGGCGTTACCATTGACAGCTTC
>SEAL01000057.1 GCA_004145215.1 Chloroflexota bacterium
GTAACGTGATCAATGTTGAACTACCAAAAAACGTCTACTTGTTAGTGACGTATGCCGAAGATGTTGTGAAGGGTGATACGACCAGTAGCGTATTAAAAGACGCAACACTCGAAACTGGGCTGATTATCAAGGCACCGTCGTTCATTAAAACTGGTGATATTGTGTCGGTCGATACAACAACCGGTGAATACCGCGAACGAAAGAAATAGATGAGTGAGCTGTCGCAATCTAAATTGATGGTTGCGTTAAGTTTGGAGGCCGAAGCAGCGAAAGCCTCAGCCGAAAAAATGCCACTGCACGTGACGGTAACGCCGCCGTTTTCTATTGATTCAACGAACTTACCTCTATTTTTAGAATCGTCAGATCGAGTAGCCTCGAGTATTCCAGGATTTTCGATCGTCGGCGGTCAAGAGAGATACTTTGGTGAAGACCATTCGATCAGAGTTCGAAAGATTGGAAGCTCGACGCTGGTCGCGGTTCATGAAGCATTCTTTGAACTGGCCCATCAATTTGACGATACTATTGACCAGACTTTTGCCGCAGGGAACTACAGCGCACATAGTACGTATCAAGGCGAAAAAGGATTTGATGAAGGCCAAAAAATGGATATTACTTCGGTTGATATATACGAAAAAATTGGAAAGATGTGGCGAGTGAACCACACATCACTTTTTGGCACTATTGCTCCGCCGGAGTTGACGCAGATTACTGTCATTGACGCTCGATGATAGCGCACGTTTTTAAAACGTGATTACGCTCATAGTTTACATTCACCCGTAGTAGGCGTATGCTTGCAATACGTTGACGGCGATTCTGCTGTTATGTGGCGCTGCCGACGAGTTCTTTCGTCTGTAGTGTTGCGCTCGATGATTAGTTCGGGGCGTGATTGCTCGGACTAACAACTCAGAACAAGTGCGATACCCAACAAGGGGTTAGTATGCGAACAATGAAGTTCGGTTCTGCTGTTTCATCGCAAAGTATCACCATGTCCGTGGGTAAAAAACGCGTGACGTGGTGTTCGCTGGTCGTTACCATCATGATGGTGTGCGGCGTTGTATTCGGAGGAGTCGCCACGGCACAGCCGGTAATCCCGGGATTGCCTGGTGGTCCGCCGATTGTATTGCCGACCATTCCGGAATTGCTAGATCAGATAGTTCCAAAGCCGGAATTCACGGTACCTTCCGAGATTCCACCGGTTGCGGAATTGTCTCCAGAAGATCAGTTAGATTCTGATCTAACTGCTATCCAAGGTGCTCGCTTGGCAATGATGCCACCTGACGTTCGCGACTCATTTTTCAATGACTATCCGGTAAATTTGGCAGATTTTGCCAACGGACAGATCATCGAGAGTCGTGACATCACGATGACGGCCGCGCCGTTCGTTGGTGCGCCTGTCGAACGAGTAGTACAGGTCAAGTTTCGCAGCAACGACGCTTCGAATCAGCCTTCGTTTGGTACGGCATCGCTGGTAATCCCTGCGATTCCGTGGTCGGGTGATGGCGCTCGGCCGGTGCTAGTGAACAACCTGCCTATCAATGGGCTGGGGCGAGACTGTACGCCTGGCTATACAATGGCAAATGGCCTGTCGCTCAAAACTGGCGTTACAGACTATATCCCACCGGTGACGGCATGGGCTGCGAACAAAGGTTATGCGGTACTGATTCCGGATCACGAAGGTCCAAGAATGGCATATGCGGTCACCAAGGTGGCTGGACATGTCATTCTGGACTCTGTCCGTGCTATGCGCAACTTACTACCGGATCAATTCGGTGAGAGTAAGGTGGCGATGCAGGGATATTCGGGCGGCGCAATTGCCACGAATGGTGCAGCAAAATTGATCAATTCGTATGCGCCAGAATTGGGCGGCGAAGACCCTGTGATCGTCGGCGCGGCGGTTGGTGGTACGCCGATTGATATGGCGGTACTGACACAGAGTTTGAACGGCACCGTCAATGCCGCAAAGGGTGTTGAAGTTGCTGCTGGTATGGGCGTATCGCGGGAGTACCCAGAGATTGTTCCAGAGCTGGGTAATACTGCTTTGCAGGCAGGCCCTATCCTAAGGGGAGAATGCATAGTCAGTATGGCGCTCCTAGGATTAGCCCCCGTCGACCTACAGGTCTTGACGACGTTGGACGATCCGTTCCGATCAGACCTTGCTCGGCGCATATATGCCGACAACAAGATGGAGGGTGTCGCGTACGGAACGCCATTGTTTGTCTATAACGGCAATGAAGAATTCTGGATACCCAGGGTTATGGCGCAAGATTTGTTTGCGGAACAGTGTGCGCTTGGCGTACCGTCAGTTCTGCGCTTGCCGTTCGGGGAACATGCGATCGCTGCATTCACTGGTTTACCGGACCTCGCGGTATGGTTGGATCAGCGGCTGGGCGGCATTCCTGCGCCAAGTGAGTGCTGGTGATGGCAAGTTTGTTCTGAGTTGATGGCTTTGGTGTGCGTACGTGTTGGGGTGATCCCTCGACACTTCGCACGCCAGGCCTCTTCTCTTGTCGTAGCAGATTCGACAAATAGCCTTAACAGAGGTAGAATAGGGTAAATGACTAAACAACGACTTGATATAGAATTAACAAAGCGCGGCATAGTAACTAGCCGATCGCAGGCTGAAAGCTGGGTCAAACTAGGCAAAGTCTTGGTTGATGGTAAAGTAGCGACAAAATCTGGCGTATTTGTTCGACCAGATAGTGATATTCGCGTAACAAGCAACGAGCGCTATGTTGGGCGCGCTGGTTTGAAATTGGCAAGCGTCGCAAAATTATTGCGTTTAGATTTTCGTGAAAAAGTCGTGTTAGATGTTGGCAGTAGTACGGGTGGGTTCACTGACTATTCGTTGCAGAATGGTGCACAAAAAGTTTATTCAGTTGACGTCGGAACAGATCAGTTACACCCGTCACTCCGTAATCATCCAAAAATTGAACTGCATGAAAAAACAGATATACGTGATTTTTATATGGAAGCTAAACCAGATATCGTTGTTATGGACGTGTCGTTTATCAGTCTGCGTGAAATTCTACCTCATATCGCCCGTGAACTGAGTAATAAAGATACGCAGATTGTTGCTATGTTAAAGCCTCAGTTTGAAGCAGGTCGTGATCAAGTAAACAAAGGTGTAATAAAAAATGATTCAGTGCGTCGTCAGATCCTTCGTGACTTCGAAGTCTGGGCGAAACAGTATTTTGTCATCACAGACAAGCGTGATAGCGATGTCGCTGGAGCAAAAGGAAATCAAGAACGTTTCTACCTGTTGAAGAAAACCATATAGTTTACTTTTTAACCTATTTATGGTATTA
>SEAL01000058.1 GCA_004145215.1 Chloroflexota bacterium
TGTCAGATGACAAATACCCTATTAAATAGATGTTATTTCTTTTTCGTCTGTTCGTCGTAGGTAATCAGGGCAGCTTTTGCGGCTTCCTGCTGTGCATTCTGTTTACTAGGGCCAGTTCCCTTGCCCATCAACTTGTCACCGACATAGACGCCTAGGGTGAATATCTTGTCGTGGTCAGGTCCGACTTCTTCGAGCACCCGGTAAACCGGCGTGTGGTTATCGATTCGCTGTGAGACTTCCTGCAAATGTGATTTTGGATCGCGCCAGCTGCCACTTTCCAGGATAGAACCTAGTTTTGATAGGATATTCTGTTTGATGAACTCATCGGCCGCATCATAGCCTTTTTCCAGGTAAATAGCACCAATCACTGCTTCGAACGCGTTCGCCAGTATCTGCTGTCGTGCACGTGTACTACCGTTTTTTTCACCGCGACTCATTCGCAGTAGTCGTTCATATCCTAGTCGGTCACCCGCCTCGCCGATGCTCTCCGTACGCACCAATGACGAACGCCAGCTAGTCAGAATACCTTCTGGTTCACTGTGGTTGTTGAATAGGTAATCCGTTACTGACAATTCCAGCACAGCGTCACCCAAAAATTCTAGGCGCTCGTTATGCTCGTTGACGCTTTTTTTGTGTTCGTTGACGTAACTACGGTGTGTCAACGCCGTAATCAATAAGTCGATATTCTGAAACTCGAACCCGATTTTTTCGCGAGCGAATTCCTGATATGGTGCAATCTGCATGCCACTCATGGTGTTTTACAAGTTCTCCTGTCGTATTTTTTTCATAGCAAGTAACATTAATTTTCCAATATCTTCGTATTCGATCACATCAATCGCATCATGGAATTTGAACCACTTGATGCCGTTCATCCATTCTTCTTTTTGGATAGCGTTCGTATCACCCAACGCTTTCACCAGATAAATCTGCGTCGTCATCAATACTAATTTGTCGACACGTCGATAGCGGAAATGTATCTTCCCTAGCCATCCGTGGACTTCTGTATCATGCAGTCCAGCTTCTTCGCCAATCTCGCGCTTTGCCGTTTGCTGCGCGGTTTCGCCTTCTTCGATGTGACCTTTTGGAATCGTCCAGCGGTCTTTGGCGTCCTGAATCAATAATATTTCAACTTCTTTTTTTTCGTTGCGACGAAACACAATACCGCCCGCAGTTGGTTCGCGGACAATTTCTTGAATTGAAGGTTTTTTTCGGTTGAAGTATTGCTTGAACTTATTAAACTTCGGTGCCGGCATCTGATTTCTCCTCGACAAGGGTCCGGAACGCAGTACCAAGTACTCCGTTGATGAACTTGCTCGAATTGTCAGAACCAAATGCTTTGGCGAGCTCGACTGCTTCGTTGATCGCTACCTTTGGAGGAACTTGTTCGGCGCGGTACAGCAATTCGTACAATCCTAGGCGCAGAATATTGCGATCAATACGGGCGATCTGTTCGATTGGCCATTCTGGCGCAAGTGGACGAATATGATCATCCAATTGTGTCTGCTGGGCAATAACACCGCTTGTCAGTTCGGTGACGAATGTCGTGTCATCAATTTCTTCTTTGTATCTATCCAGGTTCCGTTGCAGAATTTCGTCTATAGAGACAGACGCATCTTCTGCTTGGGTCCGGAACTCGAATTCGTACAAGCTCTGGAGAGCGACGATTCTTCCAAGATGACGGTTTGATGCCATAGCGTATGGTTCTTTCTGGTTATGGTTTGTTTATAATGTACCGGATTTTACTGATAATGTACAGATGTGATGCGTAAAAATGGTACGCAAATAATCCGGAAAACACCGGTTTGAATTATTTAGTTGTTGGTTTAGCTGTCAGCTTTTCGATAGCTTCTGCAACACTTGTTGTCTTTTTACCAGTTTCACGCTTTGTTGTCTGCACCTTGATTGGTGAAGATCCGTTAACACGGCGTGCTAATTTCAATACGAGGTGGCTACGGCGCAAACCTGTTTTGCGGGGGCTGCTCTGTTTTTTCGGTTGTCCCATGGTAAAGTTCTCCTTTTACTAGGTGTTTATACTTAAAACTGCATGCTATTATAGCGGATTTGCTGCGTTTCCTCAAGCCCCTATTGACTTTTTGTAGCATAAGTGGTATTATGTGTTCATGAACAACAAAAATCATTTATCTGCAGGATTTAACCGTCTAAGTCGTACCGAAAAGATTACTTTACTAGGAAGTGCTGCCGCATTTGCTGTGACCGGAGTAGGATACATCCATGGAATTGATAATAATACTACTGTTAAACCTATCGTGAATGAACAGCCCGTACAGGCAACTATGGAATTGCCTACGCCTGGAGAGGAGCGTTCTTATGACGCTGCAACTAGTACCGGCCTGTATGACGGCGAAGTGGAGCAGCTGATTGCAGCACGCAAAGAATTGGAAAGTACAGTGACGGACTTTCCTCATGCCCTATTTACAGTAGCCGCAGGTGAAACGATCATTAATAAAGCCGGCGAAGCGATCAATAACGATCCTGTCATAGGCCTTGACTATATGAATCCTCACAATAAAAATCAGTTGACAGCAACGGCTAATATATTCGTTCAAACAGAGCTTGACGGCGTGACGCCTGACGGGTTTAACGGCGCCGTTTACAAAGGTGACTTTAACGGTGATGGTAAGATCGATATCGTCGTTGGCAAAGCACCTACTGCGACAACAAATAATTAGCAGCACTCAATAATTTCAATAACAGCCTCACCTACATGGATGAGGCCGTTATTATTTATAGAACGATATTTAGTAGTTTGCCCTTGATGTAGATTACTTTTTTGGGATCTGTCGTTACGAATTTTGCGACGTTTTCTAGCGATAACGCCTGAGATTTGATGTCGTCTTCAGATGTATCAGCGGGCACATCGAATTTTGCACGTACTTTGCCGTTCACTTGCACGATGATCGTCGTCGTGTCGGACACCAGGTAACTATCGTCCCATTTTGGCCAGTTATCAATATGGATCGTCGCGTCGTGGCCAAGGTCGCTCCACAATTCTTCGGTGATGTGCGGCGCAAATGGCGACAAAACTTGCAGGAGTGATTCGAGAGCGAGCTTCCAGGCATCGCTTTTGCCAATTCCGTGCGTTTCTTTTAGTTTGTAGTAGCCATTTACCGCTTCCATCATCGATGATACGGCGGTGTTAAACTTGTCGTCTTCGATGTCCGATGTAACTTTTTTGGCCGTTTTGTGGGCGATTGT
>SEAL01000059.1 GCA_004145215.1 Chloroflexota bacterium
GGAGGGTGGGTGGAATTACCGGCCCGTCAACGTTTCACTGGCAACGAACTTTTGAATCAGGCCGAATTTGCACCACCGCTACTGAGCAAGAGATAAAAAGTGAGCTGCCGCGCCCAGGTCGCGAAGACCATGGGCGTGGCAGCATACCGCGTAAGCGGATCAGGGCATTCGACCAGTCTGTATGATGCCCTTGTCGGAGATTGGAAGCACTTCGAAGCGACCACTCTCTTTGTAGAAACGTTCCATGACGTCTGTGAATGTCGGACACTTGCGATGGTGTGCATCGATACGCTTTTTATCTTCTACGAAACGAATGATGATTAACGCAATCACTACGCATCCGCAGAGCAAAACGGCTGTAGCATCGTTCACGAGGACGTCCTCTCAATTGGTGAATACTCCGAGTATATATTTACATCAATATAGATATATGTCAATCAAAGCTGCGAGACAACGCCTCGAGCTCGGTTGCATTGAATTCATAGAGTCTCGCGGGGCGATGTGCACCCTCACGTTTCATTTCATCTGTCTCGTGGATTAATCCAAGGCTGAGGAATTTTTTACGGAAATTACGCTTATCTAATTCACGTCCTAATACAGATTGGTATGCTGCCTGTAGTTCTGATAACGTAAATCGCTTTGGCAAGAACGCATAGACTGCGTTCGTGTAGGTCAGTTTTGCTGCTAGTCGTTTATGCGCATATTGAATGATATCTGCGTGGTCGTAGGCTAGTTTTGGCAGATTATCAACCGGGAATGATGCCGTATGAGCTTCGCTCTTGCTCCATTCGACATTGCGCCCACATCCCATGTAAGTAACTGATACTGCATGTCCTCGTGGGTCGCGAGCAACCGTGTCAAACGTATATAGCTGTTCGACATAACTGAGGTCGGCAGACAGGTTGATGCCCGCTTTTTCTTGTACGACGCGCTGCAGCGCGTCGCGCGTCGTTTCTCCTACTGCGTTATAGCCACCGGGCAATGCCCACATCCCTTTGAATGGATCCGCCGCTCGCTCGATCAGTACAACCTGTAGTTGATTGTTGACGATTTGGAATATGACGGCATCAACGACAAGCGTTGGCGGGGTGTAAGGCTGCGTATATTTCATTCTGTAATTATACCATCTAAGTAGACATTTAATAGACTTATGCCAAAATTTTGAATAACTATGATGGCAAAATTCCTGAACGTTCTAATCTTGTCTGCATCTCGCTTCGCATCAGTTCCTGCATGCTATAGTTGGGTGCTTTTGTTGCGGGCGCCATACGGAGATCACTTTTCGGGTTGAGGCTTAGACCGACTTTTGCGCCGTCAGGGACGGCTTGCTGCTTCCATCGATTGCTATAAAACCGCTGCATGAATACATCGAGCCACTGAGCGACCTCATTTTTATTGTATATACCTTCAAATGCTTTCATTGCTAGATACCCAATTTTACGTTTCGGCTCCATCCAGCGTAAATGATGGTACAAAAAGAAGTCATGTAATTCGTACGGGCCGACAATATCTTCAGTCTTTTGTGTAATGTCAGCTCCATTGCCTGTCAACTCTGGAGAAATGGGGGTGTCGAGGATGTCATCGATAATAGCGCGCGATTGCTGATTTAATGATCGGCTAGCATGATGTGTCAGGCTGCGTATTAGTGTTTTTGGTATCGTTGCATTTGGATTGTATCCAGACATGTGGTCGCCGTTGTACGTACACCACCCCAAGGCGTTTTCGCTCAGATCGCCTGTACCTAGTGCGATCGCACCGATTTGGTTTCCCTTGTTGAATACGAATGACTGGCGAATTCTGGCCTGCGTATTTTCGAATGTCGTATCTTCGACTCCACTATGATGGAGCATTGCTAATTGTTGCTGCGTCAAAGCCGCGATTGCAATTTCTTCATTCGGTATACCAAGGCTATTGGCTAAATTGGCTGCATTATTCTGAGTGCGGTCAGAACTTGCGCGGCTAGGCATCGTTAACGTATAAATACATTCCGAAGCGCCTTTATCGAGTATCGCTGACGCCCGCATGGCAACCAGCAGTGCTAGGGTGGAATCTAATCCACCAGATAATCCGAGTACGACACGCTCCTTTCCTGATTCGCGCATCTTTTGTGCCAGACCGTGGGATTGAATGGTAATAATTTCCCCTAATCGCTCCGAGATCTCTTCTGGGTTACCTTTTGGAATAAAGGGTAGAGGGTCAATGCTGCGAAGTAAGTTTGATTGCCGTGCATTGATAGTCGTGGTGGTTGGGGTAATGGCGGTTCCGACAGGGAAATTCGAGTTTTTGCGTCGATCGAATTGAATATGGCGCAGATCGATATCGGCAATGACCAGATCGCTTGGATCAGTAGCGAATGGCTTCTGCTCGGCTAACATATGTCCCGATTCGTTAATCATGGCATGGCCGCTCATGACTATATCTGATACCGATTCGCTGCTAGCTGCACTGGCGTAAACATATCCTGTCACTAATCGAGCTGCAGTCGTCGCGATCAGCTGGCGGCGGTACTGACTTTTTGTGACAACTTCTGGTGATGCAGAGGGGTTGACGATTACTGTTGCACCGCTTTTTACCAGTTCGACACTAGGCTGCTCGGGAACCCAGACATCTTCGCAGATTTCAATTCCAACCACACTACCGGCTACATTGAATAGTTGCTTTCTTCCGAATGGAACTTGTTGTCCATCTATACTGACCGTTGTGTTATCGCGGTCATCCCATGACTGAAACCAGCGTTTGTCATAGAATTCGTTGTAGGACGGTAGATTTTGTTTTGGCACAATGCCTTTGATACTGCCGTCGGCGATTAATGCTGCGCAGTTATATAATCCGTTCCCGACCATTACGGGTAATCCAATGACAGCTGCGGTATTTTTATCAGTCGTTTGCTGGGCGAGGTAGGTCAAGCCGGCCAGACAATCATCGAGTATTTCTTGATGCGATACGAGATCTTGAATAGTGTATCCAGTCAGCGACATTTCTGGAAAGACAACGAGTGCGACATCTTCGGCCGCGGCTTTCGAGTATAGGCGAGATTGCTCGTTCGTATTTGCTATGACATCGCCAATAGACACTTCGGGTGAAGCGGCTGCTACTCTAATAAAATCTTCTTTAGGCTCGAATTCTGTACGCTGGCGATTGAAATTCATAATTATTTACCTTTTTACACTTACTTGCTATACTTAGAATAGTACACAGTTAGTGTATAGTCA
>SEAL01000060.1 GCA_004145215.1 Chloroflexota bacterium
TTGCTTTTTGTGCACGACCTCTCGCATTTTAAGATGTGGGGGCCGCAGCAAAAGAGCCCACGGAACTGTTTACCAAAAACACAGGTCTCTGCTAATTCGAAAGAAGATGTATAGGGGCTGACTCCTGCCCGGTGCCGGAAGGTTAAGGGGAGTGCTTCACGGTGCGAACTGAAGCCCCGGTGAACGGCGGCGGTAACTATAACCGTCCTAAGGTAGCGAAATTCCTTGTCAGGTAAGTTCTGACCCGCACGAATGGAGTAATCATGTGGGCACTGTCTCAGCGAAGGACTCGGTGAAAGTGCATTGGCGGTAAAGATGCCGTCTGTCCGTACCAGGACGAGAAGACCCCATGGAGCTTTACTACAGCTTTACATTGATTCGGGTTACAACATGTGTAGAATAGGTGGGAGCCTTTGAAGCAGATACGCTAGTATTTGTGGAGGCGCCAAGTGAAATACCACCCTTGTTGTGATCTTAATCTCACCGTTACCATTATCTGGTAATGGGACCGTGTATGGTGGGTAGTTTAACTGGGGCGGTTGCCTCCTAAAGAGTAGCGGAGGCGTTCAAAGGTTGGCTAACTTCGGATGGAAATCGAAGTGATAGTGTATGCGCATAAGCCAGCTTGACTGTGAGGAGTACATTCCAAGCAGAGACGAAAGTCGGAGCAAGTGATCCGCTGTATTAGCATTTATGCTTATGTACGTGGGAACGACAGCGCAAACGGATAAAAGTTACCCTGGGGATAACAGGCTTATAGCGCCCAATAGTTCACATAGACGGCGCTGTTTGGCACCTCGATGTCGGCTCATCACATCCTGGAGGGGGAGCACCTTCCAAGGGTTCGGCTGTTCGCCGATTAAAGTGGTACGCGAGCTGGGTTCAGAACGTCGTGAGACAGTTCGGTTTATATCCGGTACGGACGTTAGGAAATTTGAGAAGATCTACCCCTAGTACGAGAGGACCGGGGCGGACGAACCTCTGGTGTATCGATTGTGGCCACCTGCTGCATTGTCGAGTAGCTATGTTCGGAATAGATAAGCGCTGAAAGCATATTAAGCGCGAAACTAACTTCAAGATTAGATTTCCCTATGAGGACACAGAAAGACTATCTGTTTGATAGGCGCAAGGTGGAAGTTATAGTGGTATACTAGAGAGAACATGTGTAAACTTTGTACAATAGCAGTTTCGGCAACCGGCGTAGGCTTGTCTCTTTCATCTGGCTTTACTCCACTCGCAGACCTGGCAAATACGACAAAGTCGACTGAATCTCCGTTTCAGCAACTAGGTCAGCTGGATACATTATCGACCACACTCGCGGCCGTAAAGTTACCTACTGTCAAAGAACCAACCTGGCTGACCGACAAAAAAGCCGCTGAAGCTGCTGCCGCTAGGCAGGTGCCGGCCGCCGCGTCTCGTCTGGCCGGTAAGCGAGTCGTCACCTATGATGTGACGACAAAGGGCGCAATCAATGCCAGTCTCGCAGAGTTTAAGCAGCAGGCAAGCGCAACGCTTAATGATGGTCGTGGATGGTCACGGATGGGTGTGTCATTTCAGGAAGTCGCAAGCGGCGGCCAGTTTACGTTAGTCCTCAGTGAGGCTAGCCAAGTACCAAGCTTCTCGCCTGGTGGATGCGGCGCCGAATACAGCTGCAGAGCGGGTCGCTACGTTATTATCAACCAAGATCGCTGGGTTGGTGCGACAACTTCTTGGAACAGTGCCGGCGGTAGTCTACGTGACTATCGTCATATGGTCGTTAACCACGAAACGGGACATTGGCTGGGTCACGGACATTCCAATTGTACGGGTGCGGGTCAACCGGCGCAGGTAATGCAACAACAATCGATTAGTCTGCAAGGATGTACCTTTAATGCGTGCAATTAGACCAGGCGCTGACGGCTGATGCTGAAGTGAGACTGGATAGATTGCAGGGCTTACATGCTAGCCTCCCAGCTAGCACCAGCTGCAGTCAGCCAGCTACTTTGCGTTGGCAAGCGACAGTAATAGAGGATCTGAACAAAAAAGTATCACAGTGTCATGATCGCTTAGGTCGATTGAACAAAATGGATACATCGGTTGCGAAAACGACACGTTATTTTGCCGATATAGGCAAGTTGTCTCAATTGATCGCAGACACTACCGGCACAGAAGACCTGGATGAGTCAAAGCTAAAAGTGACTGCAGAAAAATGGACCAGTCTACCTGAGCAAATCAAAAATGCCGGAGCTAGCTCGGATATGGGTGTCGTAACTGCAGAGCTTGAGGCAAAAATACTCACGGTATCGACTGCGTGGTCAGAGTTACATCAGGCACATGATGCAAAGGATAGAGCGAAGTATGAAGCCGCTGCAGCAAAAGTCGCGACCTCGTATGATGGCCTGAGTAGTCTCGTTGCCGTTATCGAAAAGCTAACTAGTGAACAAGTGAAAAGTATCGAAACAACCTACAGCGAGGTGATGAAATAATGATCCTACACAACTTCGCTGGTTCGATCTCTCGCACATTAAGGCGAGTGCCCAAAAAGTATGTATTTAGTGGTATGACTATCGTTGTCGTAACGCTTGTTGCAGTTGGCTTGTGGCCGCGAACGGTAGAGTTCAGCTATGGTAGCGCCGTCGCCTGTGTCGGTCAGCCAACGATATTGCCGTCACTATTAAAGAGTAAAGATTCGGATACATTCAGCATCAAGGCAACCGAAGGCAATGCCGTGATCGGTAATAAAATATGCGTTAATCCTTTGACCGCTCCCGACGAGGGTCAATCAACGGTAATGTTGTCTATATTGGGGTTACCGATTGGCAAAACTATTACTGTACGCGTACCAGAACGGCCAATTGCATCTGCTGACGTGTTAGCAGCGGCAATTCCAGTGTCAAAACCGCTGCAACTACAGCTGGATCAACCTGACAATTTATTTAATTATCGTCTGACGGTAGGTGAATCGTCGTCGGATTGCCCAGTCGTCGATGCGACAATCCGTTGCGACGTGGCAAAGCTTGGCTTGGCGCAAGGTGCAGCATATCCAGTTGCGCTTGATCGATTATTCGAAGGTAAAAAAGTTGCCACTGTCATCAGTCAGCAAGTAAAGACATTGTCGGCTGTATCAGTAAAAGAGACGACTATTAAGCGCGATGATACTGTTTATAGCAAATTGCAATCGGCTGATCTGACGCTGGATAAAAAGGTTACAAAAGCCGTGGCAAAATTGGAGAAAGTCGACGGCGACACGCGCACGCCGATTACTGCCCAGGTGTCAGTCGATGGAGAGGTGCTTCACGTTTCTTGGCCCGAAGAGCAAGAGCGTCAAAAAGGGTACGAGTTGACGGTTGAGTCAGTCGAGGCTGGTGACGGTAGCTCACTAGTAGAACCATATAAAATACCATTTATGTTATCTGGTGGTCCGAAGGTGTCTGGTGTTTCTGTACCAAAAACAGGAGTACCCGTAGGCTCGACGGCAGTCATCACGTTCGACCAGCCACTTTTGGATACGCAAGATATTACAAAGGCGATAACGCTCAGTGGCGGCGCGACAATAGCCTCGGTGCAAGGTAATCAAGTGCGCATATCGCTGGCTGGTACTCCGAAGTGCGCCGATTTTTCTATAAAATTAGGCGATGGGCTACAAAGTAATCATGGTGTTAGCGGCGGGTCAAACTGGTCGTTTAACGGCAGGATGCTGTGTCATAGCATTGAAACGATTGGCTATTCATCAAAGGGGCGAGCTATTACTGCCTATACATTTGGTAGCGGGGTGACATCGGCAGTGTATACGGGTGCAATTCATGGTAATGAAGTGAGTACACGATCGCTGATGCTGCGGTGGATTGATGAACTGGAAGCAAACGCACGATCAATTCCAGAAGGCACGAGCGTTGTCGTTGTTCCAATGATCAACCCCGATGGCATTGCTGCCGGCAGTCGAGTGAGTGGCGCTAATGTTGATTTGAATCGAAATTTTGGCACTTCGGACTGGAAAAAAGACATCACCACTGTGACGAATGCACCATTTCCTGGGGGTGGTGGATCCGCACCGCTATCAGAACCAGAGTCAAAAGCTATTGCGAATTTGATTGGGCGTCTGAGGCCAGGTATCGTTCTGTCTTATCACAGTATCGGCGGTCTACTGCAGGCGAATATGGCAGGTAATTCGACGGCAAAGGCTGCGCAGTACAGCAGTTTGAGCGGGTACCGTAATGCAACCGGCGGTTCTGCGTTCGAGTATTCTATTACAGGAACTGCAGACGATTATTATGCAGAACGGTTTGGTGTCGGATCAATTGTCATTGAATTAGGTAGCCATACGTATCATCAGTTCGAACGAAATCAAAAAGCTATGTGGGCGATGCTTAAATAGCTAACTCGTCGCGCAGGCGATTTGTAATTAATCTTCCTACTTGTTCTGATACTGGATTTGAATGTTTTGTCTTTATGTAATGTCCAAATTGTCTATCGACGAACCACTGGCCAGCAAATTCAACGGGCTTGTCGTACCGGGGTTTTGCGTGGTAGTGGACATGCGGTGAGGCAATTTCTTGTTGAAAAGTATTGTTCATCAGACAAGAAATATTGACGACCTGGGCGCCGAATGCACGATGCTGTGCAGTTATTAGTGCATTGCGGATGGTAATGAACTCGTCATCTTCGGCTTTACTGAGACTGGCAAGCGACTCTTTGTGGTCGCGTAACGTTATATAGGCAGTCCCTAGGTATTCTTGGTCATTTAATCGCGTGCTTGCCAGCCAGTATTTGCCATCTATAATTCTGAGTCCATCGTCTAGAGGCTCGGGATCCTGGGCAATAGGGCAAATGTCACAATCTAATGAATAGCGCATGTACCTAGTATAAAACAAAAAAACGACCGCTCTCGCAGACCGGTCGTTTTTAATTTTTTTCGTAGGGACTTATGTGTGTTTTTGATAAGTCCAAACAGGTGCCATGCAGATCACGCAATTGATCTGGATTTGTTCGGACAACGAACTATATTAATAATATACCACCATATGAATATATGCAAACATTTAATCACAATAAAAAAGTACTTATGTAAATGTTGACAAAAAGCCTATGCTATGCTATTATGAATTCATACACATAGCATATGTGAGGTAAACGGAGGGTCCGACTACTGTAATAGGTACGTTCGGACCCTTTATTTTATAGAGGAGACCAGAGATGGCAGGTACTAAAGCAGGTGGCCAAAAGGCTGCACAGACAAACAAAGCAAAGCACGGTTCAGATTTTTACGCCAAAATTGGCGCTAAAGGTGGAAAACTAGGTAAGACTGGTGGATTCGCCGCTAACCCTGAACTTGCACGTGTTGCAGGTGCCAAAGGTGGGCGCATTAGCCGTCGTACTAAAAAAGTAGTTACAGCTGCAACTACTGCTGACGATATCGCTGCATAGATAGCAGAGTTATTGGTAATAAAAAACATCCTACATATGTAGGATGTTTTTTATTAGTGTGC
>SEAL01000061.1 GCA_004145215.1 Chloroflexota bacterium
CAGAACACTTGCGAATAAAATACCCACTCCCAAAAAGTAGTACCCGTACCGCCCCAAGACACCGTGATTATGCATATGTCTATTCTACCACCTAGCTAGCAGACTTACAAAAACAGTCCGACTAGTATAACAATCAATCCAATTACCCGAAACACTCGGCCTGTCAGCTTCAGCCGACGCTTTATCGGAAAAGCTTGCAGTACCGGTAGTGTCGATGCAGCTGTCACGACGCTTGTAGCCATTCCGAACACTAAAACATAAGCGCCGATACCAATTGCAATCGCACGCGGTAGCGATAACTGTGAATGCGACGAGGACTGCGTGTCATAGGATGCGATATTCAGCCATCGTAAAATATCTTGAAGCGGCTCGAGTATGACGGCGGGAAGCAGCAGATTTTGCCGAGATTCAGTCCCAACATCGCCTTGCCCATTAATAACAACGCCTTGCTGCTGGCCATCATTAGTAACTGTTTCGATTTGACTACCGATTGATGACGAACCGGGTGGCTGTGTATAGGTAACCACGGTCGTCGCAACACTGTCGGTGGTCTGACAATAATCGATCGCTTTGAGCGTAATCGTATGCGTACCAGGAGACAGCTGAACTTGACTCTCGAACGTCGTCTGATCGGTACCAAGCGGTATCACGCCGTCGTATACACTGTCGATCATTACTTCGATTTGACTCGCCTGCGCTACGTTTCCACGGAGCGTTACTACGGGTTCAGTTACCACACTATCGCTGACTGGTTGTGAAACAGTTACTGATGACGAACTGGCGCAGATCGTCGCATTCACTGATGTTGACGGCTGGGCGCTGACGTCGGCTAGCGATAACCCACCGCCGAATGCGATAGCGCAACTAATACTACCTACGAGAAAGAGTTGGGAACCGAATTTAACGCTTTTTTCTTCGGAACAAGGCATACCCGCCCCCAGCCAGAATAAATACGATCAGCAACACTGGCAAATATCGAGGAACGATCAGCACATAACCACTATCTGTGGTCGTTTTATCGAGAGCGTTTTGTGTCAATTCAACCTTAAACAATCCAAACCAAGGTGATTTATCCCATTCGAATGCCATTTTACGAGTAGTGTCGGGAAGCACGACAAAATCTTTTTCGATGCTATACTTCACATTTCCAAAAACGTCTTTCACTTCGAACTTAGTCGCGTTCGTGAAATCAACGTTGCCATCATTCTTTACAGACCCGTCAACTCTTAGTGGCGGCTGTGGCTGCCAGAATGGGATCATACTACCAATGATTTCACCAGATGTTTTGTACTCACCATTTACTGTTGCATAAATAATCGAACCTACTCGCTTTTTTCGAATAACGGCATTACCGGCATTCTCGCCCTGAGTAGGCTGAGTTTCGGCAAATATCACTCCATAGTGACCACCTGGTGTTGCGTTCGCAGGAACGCGAATGGAATAATCAATCTTTGTTGACTCGCCCGCTTTTAAACGAAATTTTGACTGCTTTAATTGCACCCAGCTATACGCATCAGCATTTGCAGTCGCCTGCGTAAAATTAGGACTGTCATAGTTTGATTCACCCCCGGGCATAGAGTACGGTCGAGAGTACACTACAAAATCATAGTCGGTCTGACCGTCATTCACTACCGTCATTGACTCATCAATAGTCTGACCGGCATTCAGTTTATACTTTTTACTAACAGGTGAAAGCGTAATACTTTCCGTATCCGTTGTTTGTGCGAATGCCTGGCTAACCGGTAATAGCAAACTCAGTGTAAATGCCGCGGTAGCAATTATAATAAAATACTTTTTCATAAAAATTCCTCTAGTTAGTCACGGCCGTGTAGGTTACTGAATCTGTATATGTACCTGCAGCTTTTGTAGAATTCGCGCGCACAGCATACCATACGGTTGTCGTGTCGGCACTTGCCACTGATGCCGTGGTCTTTAGGACGTTACCCGAACCAGCAGCTGGCATGCCAGCCCAAGTAGACGTACTGCTACCATTATTTGTTTCTGCACTATAGGCGGTTCCAGTGAACCCACCTACTCCAACTACTCGATACCCCCAAGTATTTACTGCGAGTGTGGATGGTGAAGCTTGTGTCCCAGTGTGTGCCGCGATAGTGTTACCGCCGCTCGTCAGGTTCGTTGACGCATCAGTATTTGCCACCGACAATGTGTAGCCGGCTGTGTTATTCGTTGACACGCTAACTGTATCACTTGCGCTAGTGACGACACCGCCCGTAGTTGGAGTTAGTGCAATATTTACTGTTCCTCCGCTGGTCATACTGATAGTTGCAGCAACGGTAGCATTGATCGTCGTCGAGCTAGTACTAGACGCAGCGGATGCCATAATGGGCGCCATGATTGCAGAAATCAAAGAAAACACTCCTCCAAAGACGAATGCTTTCCTCCTGTATACTGCCTCCATTTAAACCCCCGTTATTTTAGTTTGTTGTCGCTGTGTACGTGACTGTGTCAGTGTACGTTCCGGCAGCCTGTGCAGACGTAGCTCTCACACCATACCATACCGTCGTTGTATCAGCAGCAGCGGTCGTAGCCGTCGTCTTTAATGACTGCGGTGACGCGCTCGATGGAACTCCCGCCCACTTGGTCGTGCTAGCACCACTGTTTGATTCTGCCGTATAGGATGCAGTAAAGTTACCACCAGCTACAGCATAGCCCCAGCCGTTGCCGGTCAGTGCTGTTGGTGCGGCATAGGTGCCGGCATGTGCTGCGATCGTGTTACCACCACTAGCTAGGTTAGTATTCGTATCACCGTCTGCCAATGTCAAATTGTAGCCTGTCGTATTATTTGTCGAAACACTAACTGTATCGCTTGCACTGCTGACAACACCGCCAGCAGTCGGGGTTAGTGCAACGTTAACCGTTCCGCTACTCGTAATACTTATCGTCGAAGCAATAGCGGCGTTAATTGTCGTATTCGCCGTTGATGTTGCAGCTGATGCAATAGCTGGTGAAAGCGCAAGCAGTGAAACACCTGCAACTCCTGCCCAAGCGTAGAACCTTTGTGTGGTGATTTTTATCATTTTTATTCCTTTTTATTTGTACAAATAGATTTGCATCTATTTGCGCCTGCCGTGCGCCTAAAATGTTGTCCGAGCTATCATCGATCATCAGGCAGCCGTCAATTGTCGTATTCAGTTTTTCCGCAGCATATTCATAAATCAACGGATCAGGTTTTACCAGCCCCACTTCTCCTGACAGTACAACCGCATCAAATAAATCGTTTAGTTCGCTACTGCTGAACAATCCGTCCATCATGCCGCGCCCGATATTACTCAACAAGCCGACCTGGTAGCCCTGCTGCCGCAATTGCTGCGAATAATCGATCAGATCTTGATTGCGAATATGCGCCGTTTCCATAATTCGTCGTATATCGTCTGGCGATTTTATCGTCAACTCTGCAACCAATTGCATGAACTGGTCATAATTAATGACGCCGTAGTCAAATTGTCGACTGTAATCACGCAGCTGCTGCCGATCGTGTGCCGGACAGACTTCTAGTAAATATTGCAAACTCCCCTGGTATAGCACGCCAAAACAGTCAAAAATAATAGCCCGAATCATACGGGCTATTATAGCGTAAACGGCATCAATTTATAATTTTATTGCGCGTGTGTAGTCAGTGTACTCTGGGATCTGTGCCTGGAATAATCGTAGTATCTGCTGATTATTTGCATCCAGAGACCCTTTTACTCCACGACACGTTGTCGTCCATAGTTTTTTGACGACATTACTCGCCTGCATTACTTCGTACTCATACACACGTCCTGTAGGACAGACACCGCGCGTATCATTGGCCTCGCCCTCTAGCGGGCTGCCTTTCATTAATTCCATGCGGTCCAGTGCGAACACAAACTCTTCGTATGCCTGCATATTATTTGCGAAATCTTTCGTTTCCACCTGGTTTTCTAGATACCCATTGTAGGTTGTAATGTTTCG
>SEAL01000062.1 GCA_004145215.1 Chloroflexota bacterium
ACTCTAATAAAATCTTCTTTAGGCTCGAATTCTGTACGCTGGCGATTGAAATTCATAATTATTTACCTTTTTACACTTACTTGCTATACTTAGAATAGTACACAGTTAGTGTATAGTCAACACTAAACAAGGATCGATGCATGAATACTTTAAATCAGCACAGGGAAACAATCATCTACGGAGGAGCATTCAATCCTCCAACGATTGCCCATCAGGCAATATTGCAGTCATGTGTCGATAGCGCGGAACGGACGAGTGCGGACGTCTGGTTGTTGCCCAGTGGCGACCGGACAGACAAAACAATTGGCATCGACCGTGAACGACGCTTGCAACTATGTCATGCGCTAGCTAGCGATGTGGTGTCTCGGTCCGTTACTATCGACGTTTTACCGACAGAACTTGATACTACTGGCAATACCGAGACTATCGATACCGTACGATTGTTGCAAAACCAGTATCCAGACAGGAATTTTACATGGGTGTTCGGGTCTGATTCTGTTGCGACGATGGCAGACTGGTGTGAGGGTGAGTGGATGCTCGATAATCTACCGATGCTCGTCGTCGAGCGTCCCGGTTCGCCTATTCTGCAACTAGGCAGATATGCAACGCGCTTGCCTATTGACGCAATCGAGGCTAGTTCTACTGAAGTTAGAGATCGTTTACAGCGCGGCATTTCTGTCCGCGAACTAGTACCTGCTTCGGTACTGCGCTATCTGTAATCTGGGAATTAAAAATAGCCCCGCTAGGAGGCTATTTTTAATTGGTGTGGTAGTAAACTACCAGCTACGCTGACGGAATGCACCGCCACCGTTGCCACCGCGGTCGTTGCCACCGCCACCGTTGAAATCACGCTTTGGGCGTTCTTCGCGGGGACGAGCAAGACCAACGCTGATAGTGCGTCCATCAAGGTCTTTACCGTCGAGCTGATCGACGGCTTTTTGGTTGTCTGCATCGTTTTCGAATTCGACAAAACCAAAGCCCTTGCTGCGGCCACTATCACGGTCAGTGATAACGCGTGCGCTAACAACTGGACCAATTTGCTCAAAATGAGCTTTCAAACCATCATCGTTAGTTGCGTAAGCAAGGCTACCGATGAAAAGATTTTGCTGTGCCATAAAATAGGTACTCTTTTCTTGTTACTTGTATCGTCAGATCGACCCATGAGCGAACTTTTTCAAGAAAGAGTTACCCCAAGAGGGGAAACACTCGCTTCGCGTATGCTTCTGAACAAACCTATTTAATCACATTCTTTTGTGCAATACCAGCATAACCTTTTAAAATCACAGATATTCTTCAGCCGCAGGATATACGAACTTTACGCAGTTATTTTATAGAGGGAGAAATAGTTGCTTGTATTTTGGTAGATTTGAGCATAGAATAAACATAAGCTGGTGCGCAAATTGGGGTAACCCGTTTGCGCTCGAACATAAACATACGAAAAACAAACAGTGCCCCGGGTGGGCGCGCAGCAGCTTTCATAAACTCATTCTGTCATTCAGGATGAGTTTTTGTTATTATGAAACACGTTTGGGGATATAGCTCAGTTGATTAGAGTGCTTCCATGGCATGGAAGAAGTCGAGGGTTTGAGTCCCTCTATCTCCACCACATTGATTTTATTTATTACTTCGCATTTGATCTATCGCTCGGTACACGTTACCTATTGTTATCAGGTAGCTCCTCGCGTTGTTTTCGAAAAACACCATAGACAATCTGCTATACTATAAACCAATTATGTTTAACAGCTTGCAAGATAAATTCAGAAATTATGTACAAAAAAAGATGGAAGGGTATGTTGTCAGCTATTTCAACGCCCACTCCGAAATTCGTTTAGTCGTCATCGCCGGAAGCGTCGGCAAAACGAGTACAAAATCATCTGTTGCGACAATGCTATCGCAGCGTTACCGCGTACGCATGCATGATGGCAACCACAACACACACATGAGTGCTCCACTGGCAATTTTAGGCATTCCATACCCTGAAAATATCAAAAGCTATAGTCAGTGGCGCGCAGTATTCCGTGCTGCCGAAGCAAAGATTCTCGGCCCGACAGATGTTGATATCATCGTCCAAGAAATCGGCGCTGATCATCCTGGTGAAATTGCACATTTCGGTACCTATCTACATCCACACATTGCAGTTATAACGGCAATCACGCCTGAACATATGGAATTTTTCAAGAGCATGGAGGCGGTTGCGCAGGAAGAATTGTCCGCGGCAAACTTTAGCCAGCTGGCAATTATCAACAAAGATGACATCGACGGACAGTACGCTGCGTATTTGACGAACGCAAATGTTCATACCTATGGCACGAGCGACGATGCCGAATACCACTTCCGTGAAACAGGGTTTTCGCTGGATACGGGCCATGTCGGTGAATTGTACGCGCCAGAAATACAAGGTCCGATTACTGCAACGATCGATGTACTTGGTCGGCATAATCTTCGCCCTGCTGTGGCGGCAGCGGTCGTTGGAATAAAGATGGGTTTGACGCCGCAGGAAATCGCGACTGGATTGTCAAAGGTAGTTGCAATTTCTGGTCGTATGAATCTAATTCAAGGCGCAAACAACAGCACTGTTATTGATGACACGTACAATTCTAGCCCGGTCGCTGCCGAATCTGCTGTTCAGACATTTTACACGCTTGAATCACCGCAACGAATCGCAATCATGGGTAGTATGAACGAACTGGGCGAATCGTCTGCAGCGGAACATGAAAAAATCGGACGCATGTTTCGCCCCGAGCTCGTTGAATGGGTGGTGACAGTTGGTGACGAGGCTGAAAAGTATCTTGCACCCGCCGCACGTTCGCAAGGCTGCCAGGTAAAAAGCTTTAAAAGCTCGATTCAGGCGGGTGCATTTGTTCACAGTATCGTACAACCAGGCGCACTGATACTAGCGTAACTAGATGGATGCGCCAACTACTCCAACGACGTCTGTTCAAAAGCAGAGATCGTTATCCAATAAAAAGCGCACTATCATTGGCGCGCTAGTCGCCGTATTGCTGATACTGGCTATCGCCGCAGGGACGTATGCCTATATGTGGTATCAGAGCCCGGAACGAATTATATTAAATGCGGTTTTGAACACGGCAAATAGTTCGTCGATAGGGTTCCAGGGCAAGGCATCGCTTTCGTCAGCCGATATGTCGGTGAAAGGTCGAATGGTCGATGACAAAATGGCACTGTCGGGTAGTGGAACGATTACTTTGGCTGGAAAGAAAATGGACCTGAATGGCGACGTGCTCTTGATCGGCGACAAGACGTATGTGAAATCAAATCAGTTGGGTGATATCGCCCCAGAGGCATTTGGCGTTGCCGATAATGCAGTTGCTATGAATGCCCTGAATATGATCAAAGAAAAGGTCAATTCGCAGTGGGTTGAACTAGACAGTAACTCTAGCAAGATTTTATCAGGTGGCGATGAATCGTCTGCCTGCCTGGCTGACTTTATGCAAAAAGTAGCACCAAGCCAGCCTGCAAAGCTGCAGCTGGTCGACCTATATAGGCAAAACCCATTTATTAAAATCGCAACCAAATCACATGATGCACAGCAAGCTGTCTATAATCTGTCAATCGATCTAGAAAAATTCCTCGCATTCAAAGTCGCCCTAAAGAAAACCGAATTACATAAAACGATGATATCTTGCACCAACGACACACCAATCATGAACGAAGATCAAGCCCGGCAGCTTTCGATTCAGTTGACCGTTGATACGAAAAAACTGCTCGTTACGAATGTCGCACTGAATGAGGCCGGGCAAAAAACAAGTACGGACGTGGCGCTGACCTATGATGCTATCCAGCCCATTGATACGCCTGCGCAATCAGTCAAAGTCAGTGAGCTGCGTAATGAAGTCATGCGTGGATTTATCACCCAGCAACTGCGACAGTTCATCACACGCTAGTTTACATCTGTTATAATAGCGATATATGAAGCGCTACAATCCGACCGATATCGAACAAAAATGGCAAGCAACATGGGAGCGTGACGGCACCTATGTTGTTGATTTGCATGACCAGACAAAACCCAAATACTTGGGGTTCAGCATGCTACCGGGAATTACGGGCGCAGGTATCCATACGGGTCACGGCCGAACGTTTCAATTCAGCGATATAAAAGTCCGCGCCAAACGTCAGCAGGGGTATAATGCTTACCATCCAATTGGGTGGGATTCATTCGGGCTGCCGGTCGAAAATTACGCAATCAAAATTGGTAAAAAACCGCGCGTCGCCCATGACGAAGCGAAAGCGAACTTTATTAAACAGCTAAAGCGCTTGGGATACAGTTATGACTGGACCAAAGAAATCAGTACTGCAGATCCGCAATATTATCGTTGGACCCAGTGGATTTTTAATCAGCTACTAAAAAACGACTTGGCTTATCAAAAAGAGAGCCCGCAGTGGTGGTGTGAAACTGACCAGACGGTTCTAGCCAACGAGCAAGTCGAAGGCGGCAAATGTTGGCGCTGTGGTAACCCAGTTGTCAAAAAGAACTTAAAGCAGTGGTTTTTCAAAATCACTGCCTATGCGGATGAAATGTTAGACGCGACCGATGACCTGAACTGGACTGACATGGTAAAAACCATGCAAAAAAACTGGATCGGCAAATCGCAGGGCGCTGAAATTGAATTTAGTATCGATGGTCACGACGACACGCTGACAGTATTTTCGACTCGGCCAGATACGATATTCGGAGCAACATTCCTGGTGTTGGCGCCAGAGCACGATTTAGCAAAAGCGCTCGCAAATAGCGACACGCGCGAAACAGTCGAGGTATACATTGCAGATGCAGCTCGAAAATCAGAAATCGAGCGTATGAATGATACTCGTGAAAAAACAGGTGTGTTCACTGGCAGTCATGCTATCAATCCAGCGACCGGCCAAAAAATCCCCATCTGGATTGCTGACTATGTTCTGGCGGGATACGGCACAGGTGCAGTTATGGCGGTACCAGCGCATGACGAACGTGATTTTGCCTTTGCCGAAAAATATAACCTATCCATCGTCGATGTCGTTGAAAAACCCGATAACGATAGCGAAGTAGGGTTATATAGTGGCGAAGGTCCGTTGGTTAACAGTGGCCACTTTGACGGTATGCAAAGTAGTGAAGCGCGCGAAGAAGTCGTTGCATGGTTGGAGCAAGAGGGTGTTGGTCGCAGCAAGGTGACCTACAAAATGCGCGACTGGCTGATTAGCCGACAGCGCTATTGGGGTGCGCCAATTCCGGTCGTTCACACCGCCGACCATGGAACAATCGCAATTGCCGACGAATTATTGCCTGTCGTGTTGCCGGACATCGATGACTACAAACCAAAAGGTGGCGCAACCTCTGTGCTTGCCACGGTCGAGGACTGGGTGCATGTATGGATTAATACGCAAACTACTGAAACAGTGTCGTATTCCGCAGGCAAGCCCACGGGTGATAATTGGGTGGAAGGTCATCGCGAAACCGACACGATGGACGGCTATGCGTGTAGTAGCTGGTACTTTATCCGTTACATCGATCCATTCAATGACAAGCAAGCCTGGGATCCAGAATTGGCAAAACAATGGCAGCCGGTTGATTTTTATAACGGTGGCGACCATGCCGTGGCGCATTTGCTGTATTCACGATTCTGGATGCGATTTTTCTACAAATTAGGCCTCGTGCCCGACCCTGAACCATTCAAACGAATGAT
>SEAL01000063.1 GCA_004145215.1 Chloroflexota bacterium
TTCTCAGACGAGAAGTCAGACGCGTAGGTAGGTTGTACTTGAATCCCTTTCTGCCAGTTTGCGGGAACGCCTGCAGCATGTGTCGTCGGTGCTGCTAAAAAGACACTGCCTAATACTCCCACTAAAAACACAGCTAAATAGATTTTTCGCATTCAGTATACCCTCCGTCAGTAGTACTATAACTATATAATAAAGATCGTTTAGTATCAATCTATATGCTTGCCGTCAATACTATGAACTAGCTGTGGTGAAGTAAAATGATGGTGCTACCTCGCTCTAATTGAGGTCCATTACGCTTATGAATAGTTGTTGTACTTTTTATTTGTTACTTTGTCATTTATTTGCTATAGTATGTTCCATATCTAAAAGAGGCATACAGCTATGATCCAGAATATTCAAAAAGTAAATGTCGCTACAGTCAGTCTTTTAATCGCAGCAATCGTACTCGGCTCATTAAATGCGCCACAAGTAGCTGCTGCGGCCTGTGCACCGGTTAACGTTCCAAGTGCGCACGCATCCAGTTCTGCGCTAGCAACTAGCTACACTGAGTGGAAAGCAGCGTACGTGACGAGTAATGGTGCTGGTGGCGACCTTCGCGTGCAGCGTTCAGATTATGATGGGTACGACACGGTATCAGAGGGAATTGCCTACGGCATGCTCTTTGCAGCGTAAATGAACGACAAAACTACATTCGATAAACTATGGTCATACGAACAGTCGCACCTTGATCGGAATGGACTAATGCACTGGCGAATCAACGCCGACGGATCAGTTGCAGGTCACAATGCCGCGACCGATGCCGACGAAGATATGGCAATTGCACTGGTTGCGGCCGCACAGCGTTGGGGCGGAGACTATAAAGCTAAAGCTGTCACTCTTATTAACGCTATCATGAAATATGAAGTAGAGGCTGGTACTAATATTCTCAAGCCAGGCGATGAATGGGGTGGGAGTGATGTGCTGAATCCATCCTATATTTCACCATCATATTATCCAATTTTCGCAGAAGTAACCGGTAACTCTCGCTGGAATGCTGTGCAGTCGGCAAACTATACTGTCCTTGCAAATGTCGACGCTAAGAGTGGCTCGAAGACAACTGGACTCGTCCCAGACTGGTCAAATGCGGCCGGTTACCAGACAAACGGCATGAGCTATGACTATGGCTATGATGCTGTTCGTTCACCGCTCCGTATGGCAATGAGCGCATCGTGGGACTGTGACCCAACGGCGATTGCACGCTTGAAAGCAACAAATGCCTTCTTTGAATCAAAAGGACCGAGCTCGATTGTCGACCGATATACGACGTCAGGAACACCGCTGGGTGGGTATCATAGTCCAGGATTCATCGGTGCGGCAGCAACTGCATCATTAGTCTCACAGAATGCAACGTACAAAAATGCCATATGGAATGAACTTGTTTCAACGAACGGTGGCGGGTATTATCACGAATCTATTCGTCTTTTCTCACTTCTGATTGCAAGTGGTAAAATGGTAAGTCCATTAGAGCTTCCATCGAGCACAACATCGACACCTCCACCTGTTGTGACGCCAACACCGCCAAGCAACCCGCTTCCTGAAACACCAGTGATCGTCAGTAATCTTGATGTCTGGTGGCCGGTTGACGGTGCGACAGTTGTGGGAACGCAGCCATTCAAGGTCATGATGACAAATCAAGCAGTCGAAGACTACACAATGTACTGGCAAGTCGATGGCGGTGTATTAAACCAAATGGGCAACAACTACGAAAGTTGGCCACACAAGCAGGTTGACGTCAATGTCAGTAACTGGAAATGGCAACCAACCGGTAAGTACAAGATTACCTTCGTCGCAAAAGATAGCCTTGGGCGCATTATCACAACGAAGTCGTCGATTATCAGCGTCGCCTATTAATTCGCAGCTGGACCAAAACCGTACTACTATCTAAGATGACAACTGTACTGTTGGCTACGTGGCAGTACTCTTTTACTGGTTGAGGCGGATAATGCGAGTTTGTTCGCCACCAGATGTTCGATATGTCATTTTGAAGTCGATGATCTTCTCGTTATTTTGTATATCCGCGACTATAGAACCTTTACGGGTAATACCATTATTGATCGTTCCGCCGAGCGCTGATGCTGTATATGGATTGTATGAGTAATCAAACGGCGGTGTATAGCGCTCGCTTAACAGTGGATCGAAGTCAAACTGGGTTTCTGGTTTCGACAAGTCTCGACCGCTGTCAGGGAGTAGCTCTATTGAAATCAAAGAACTATCAACATTCGTATTAGCCTTCAGCGCGTAGTTAAGAGTTAGCTTCTTATGACTATCATTGTAGCCAGTAATTTTAGTGCGCGAATCGTTTCGCCATTCGCAGAATCGTGCTGAAGGATGTGTTTTTTCATACTCGTTCTCATCAAAATTATAATCTGCAGGTTGAACACCGTTTACTTGCCAGCTTAGGTAAGGGTACTGTTTGCAGTCCTCTTGCGCAGTAAGGCCGCCGAACGCTAAGAGCTTATCTTCGGGTATGGATAGAGAAACTGGCGAGAACGCTACGTTCGTCACGGCAATACTTAAATCACCAGCCAGGACAGTTTCGCCGGCAGCGTATATCTTGTTATTGAGGTGGTGTTGGTACTGAGCATAGCCAACACTACCTGCTGCAGTCAGTAAGCCTACTGTGAAAATAACAATCAGTATGCGTATAGGTGTGCGGAATTGTTTGCGTTTCATTTTTCTTCCTTTTGCGTAAGTGGGATTAATTCGTAATATATACTAGTGTTTATATTTTATTTAAGCCTCTACGTGAGAGGCTTAAATAAAATCTGATTACCTTTGGCTACTAGCTCTGCTTGCGTGGAAGTAGTGCGTAAAGACCTAGGTAAGTAAGGAATCCAAGGATTGCCGCATAGACGAGACCCATGAATGGATTGACTGTACCTGTTTCAGGAAGCATGGTAGGCATTACTTCAGGTGTTGTTACTTCTGGTGTCGTTGGGGTAACTGGTGGCTCTACTGGAGGTGTTACGCCGCCGTTTCCACCTTCGTCACACTTGCCTTCAGCAAGGTAAACTTGTGAGTCAATATTCTGTGTACCGTGACCTTCAGGTCCGACAGTAGTAATTTCAGGTCCGTAATATAGGTCAGTCTGAACGTTCTTACATAGATCAGGAAGTTCGATCAAGAATACTGAACCAGCGTTTGAACCTTTTTCAAGTGTCAAACCAACGCTGCTAAATACGTGCTGCGGGAATGCAGTTGGATTTCCAAAGAATCCATTACCGTCGTAGTTATCAGGCATTGTGTACGATGAAAAGAATAGGTCAATGTCATCACAAAGTGGCATGTCATTAACAGTCTTTACGTATACAGCGCTATAACCAGCCGCACGATCTGTCTCGTATTCATATGTTAGATTCTGTTGGATACGACCATCGATACATTCTACTGGTTCTTCGACAACAGGAGCACATGCTGATACCTGTGCGTTTGTCTGTCCAAGCTCCATGCCGTTATATGTAAAACGGGTAGTGTTGTTTGGATCAGCGGGATTGTAATTCGTGACAAGCTCAGTTTCGCTTGCGACAGTTCCGGCTGTACGAGCTGGAGCAGTGTATGTTCCACTAGTGCCGTTTTCGAAATTGTTCCAAACAACAACGACATCAGTGTCGTTCTTGTTTGTTACCTTCCAGCGAGAGATCATTGCTGTCTGATCTGAACAAACAGGCACAACTTCAAGTGGTACAAGCTGCGCTTCAACCGCAGGCTGCATATTAGGATCGCTCAACGCGTGTGACGTTGGACTCATTGATAATGTTGCTACAGTGATAATCGCAGCGGCAACGAAAAACGCTCCCGCCACTTTCAGTGGTGAACCCATAAACATTTGTCTCCTCAAACTCAGTTTTGTACATAATATATGATTCTGTAGTTTATGTCAAGTATATTGTAAAATAGGTTTAAGCATGAGCAATTCATGGTTTAATATTGGATTAACGGCTGACGTATTTGTCCGTATAAAATACGATGAGGGTCATGTAACTTTGTCAGTAGTGTT
>SEAL01000010.1 GCA_004145215.1 Chloroflexota bacterium
CAGGAGACTGTAAATCTCCCGCCTTTCGGCTTCGTAGGTTCGAGTCCTACTTCCAGCACCAAAGTAATAAGCCATTCCCGAAACGGAGTGGCTTATTACTTTGGATGTTGTAGCTACGCCCGAGCCTACGAATCTTTTGCTCTGGCAAAAGTCGTAGAGTTCGGTAGAGCGAGCAAAATGAAAGAAAGCGCGAAGCATTTTCTTTCATTAGTGAGCAGCGGAGCAATCTATAATTGCAATGACCTACTATTTTGATCAAGCATGAGTCTCGGGTATAGTAATAATACGGAAATTACTAAGTCAGTTCGAAAGTACCTCCATAAATACTATGAATAAAAATATAGATTACAAAAAACACTCGACACAAGCAGCACAAATCGGATTTACACTGCTATTTTTGGATTTAGTATTCGTACTTATCTATTCCCAATTTACAGATGCAGACGCTGAAACCCTACGTCTAGCAGTAGGCGTAGTGCTGATTGCTAGCTGTGTAGCGACAATAGTCGTATTCATGATATCTGTAATCTATCGCTATCTGGCGAACAAATCGAATTCAAAGCGCAATACTTTAATAAAGGAAGTGCACGTCGTCAACTTTAATATATACGTCTTGATTGCGGCTGCTATTAACTTGTTAGCGAGATTTGTTGATCCAGAAAACACAGGGTTAGTATTGTCTACGCTACTCATGTTTCCACTTGCGTTGCCGCCGATACTGCTCATTGCAGTGTTGGCATTGAATGTAATATCATATTCGAAGATTTCACCATCCGCGCAAAAATTTACGCTACTGACGTCAATAGTGGCAATAGTAACGAGCGCAACTATATACATTACCTATTTTGTTAACTAAAGAAGATTGGCCGACGCGCTCATAAGCATCCGCAAGTACATTTAATGTCTGTGGAATTGGATCAATTTCGACGGCTTTTTCTAGCGCTTCAATCATTTTTTTGTCATGACCTAGTTTTTCTTGAACTTTGGCATAGGCGATATGCCGAGAAGACAGATCACTTTCCATTTCTAAGGCTTGTTCGAAAGCCAATCCAGCCTTGTCGTAGTTTCCTGTTTCGTAATAAATTAAACCAACGTTATGCAAACTACTCGCACTCGGTTCGAGAGATTGCGCAATTTCGAAACATTCGATTGCATCTTTGTACGCCTGCTGTTTGGCGTAAAGGATGCCGAGGCGGTTATACGCCGTTGCATTGCGTTCATCGACGCGCAGGATAGTTAGCAGTGCCTTTTCAGCACGGAGGTATTTCTTTTCGCGGAGTGATTCCTGGGCAACTTCCCATAGACGATCGAGTTTTTCGGATAATTTTACAGGTAGCTCTAAAGCGGCATCTTCGAGTGGCTTTTTATAGAAAATCGCCAAACCGCCAACAATTGCAATAAGAATCAGACCTAACATTATGCTAATTATAGCATATCAGCTGCCAGCTGCAGTCGTATATTACCATTATCGTTTATATTTTGGCGTGTTTTCATATGCCGCTCAATCTGTTTGGCTATAGCGACGTCGCCCGACCGACGTAGGACAGTCTCGAGCTGTAAATTAACGTCATCGATCAATAGCAGTGCTGCGGCGCGATCATCTTTGTATTTTTGGATAACACGTAGCTGGTCTGATTGCGAGCGGGTGATGGCACGAACTCGCAGCAACTGGGCGCGAGATCGAATTGTCGGCAGCAATGACTCGACGCGGTGCGTTGCCAGGATGAAATAGACATTGTCACGTGGTTCTTCGAGTAATTTCAAAAAGGCATTTTGTGCCTGCTGCGTCATAGCACGATCACCAAAATCGAATATATAGACTTGGTTCTGTGTATTTTTTGAACGTGTTAATGTATACAGGTCCCTGATGTCGTCTACAATCAGACTACCCTTTTCGTAATCAGTAACGAGCTTTTTACCACCGTCTAATTTACGCTTTGGTGTGATAATTAATTTGGGTGATTTCAACTGAGTTGCGATGTGCTCGGCGATAGATAGTAGGCCGACGCTGCGAGCGCCAGTGATGATCAATGCATGAGGCATCGATTCTACGATCTGGCCTAACATCGTCTGGGTATCTGGATGAATAATCATTGCGACACCCAACTAGTCGGCGAGTGCGCTAAATTCTTCGGGAACAGGAACAGTGAACGTTCGCCGCTCACCTGCAGGAATAGTAATTTCTAGGCTGTGTGCGTGTAGATACAGTCGATCGGCAACCTTTCCATAAACTCGGTCTCCGTGAATTGGTGTGTTCAAGTACGCCATGTGGACACGCAACTGATGAGTACGTCCGGTCTTTGGTCGCAGTTCTACCAAACTGTAGGTGCCATTACTCTTGATAACATCGTATGACGTCTGCGCCGTTTTGCCTTTTGCATCAACGCGAAAGGTACTAGGAGCGGATGGTGCACGGCCAATAGGTAGATCAATAGTAGCTGCATCGTTTTTCAACACTCCATCAACAACAGCACTGTAGGTCTTTTTTGTACGCCGATCTGCAAACTGCTTTTGTAGCAGCTGCGCGGTCTCTGGATTACGCGCGCCAATCATAACACCGCTCGTGTCCCTATCTAGGCGATGAACAATACCTGGACGATTAGTGTCGACGTTATAGGTACAATATCGTCGGAAAAAGTCCGCTACAGTAAATTCATCGTTCATTGCGCCTTTGCTGTGCGTCAATACGCCAACTGGCTTGTTGATAACAATGACATTATCATCGATGTACAATATCGGCAGCGTTTCGTCGCTGAAGTCCGTCTGTTCTGGAATAGCGAGCGCGATCGAATCGGCTGCAGTAACATCTGATTTTGGCGATTCACGAACGGCGCCATTGACCGTGACATAGCCTGCTTTGATATATTTTTGTAACGTACTGCGAGAAATGTCATGATATCGTTCGGATAATTCGACATCGAGGCGCTTTTTGGCAGACTGAACGGCATATAGGTATACGTCCTTGCCTTTGAACGGCAGGCCGTAGGTCATTAATTGATCGTTAGGATTCTCGATTACTGCGCCATTGACGCCGTTACCATCGATTTCGATCTGCTTTTGGATGTAATCAACGTCGTCTTCGGCGTTGTCGTCAAACAACAAGAAATACTGCGTCTTGTTAAATTTGAACGAAACGAGCGTGTTTTTCACATCCGGATTGCTGGATTTTAGCTGCTCGATATGGCGCGGCATAGTTTCTTCACCGGCGTGTTTAAAGCGTCGTAAAACCGCTAGGACATCATTGCTTGATACTTTTACCATGTTAGTCCTTTGATCGCAATCCGACAGCCTGCTGCGCTCGTAGAAGTGTCGCATTCGCTACTTCCGACACGGTTTTTTCAGAACTTGCCAACTTTGCATAGATTTGTTGATCGTCTACAGCTACCAGTCGCTGCTGAAATGCCGTCAAAAACGCAGCCATTTCATCGGCAACGACTTTTTTAAAGTCACCGTATTTTGCTTGTCCTTTAAATTCTGCAACCACATCATCAAGTGATGCGCCACGTAACAAGGCGAGAATTTCAAGCAGATTGCTGATTCCTGGCTGATTTGTTCGATCCAAATCGATGAACGCCTTGTCATCTGTTGCTGCGCTCATAATCTTTTTGTGAGCGGCTTCTGGTGCGTCGCCCAAGAACACAACGCCTTTGCCAGATTCGTCAGATTTGCTCATCTTTTTTGTTGGATCCTGTAGATCTTTGATACGAAGCCCCTGACCTTTACCGAAAAACTCATGCTGCTTTGGTGCTGATTCTGGGATTACGAATACGTCTCCGAATTTGCTATTAATACGTTCAGCAATATCACGAGTGAACTCCAGGTGCTGTGTTTGATCGTCACCAACGGGCACGTACTGTGCATTATAAAGCAAGATGTCGGCGGCCATCAGTACGGGATAATTGAACAGTCCAACTGTCGTCCTGGCATCACCAAGGCCCGTTGATTTATCTTTGAACTGCGTCATGCGGTTCATTTCACCCATTCCCGTAAAACAATCAAGGATCCAGGTCAGTTCACTATGAGCCGACACATAGCTCTGTCGGTAAAGTCGAATACCCTCGTTATTCAGCGGTAGCCCTGCTGCTGCGTAAATCCGCGCATTATTGAGGATTTGTGATTGCAGCGTGCCATGGTCAATAGGTGTCGTAAAGCTGTGCAGATCAGGTATAAACATATTGATGTCATATTCATCAGCACGGGTCGTAGCCATGTCAATCATTGGTTTTATACCACCAAAGTAGTTGCCGATTGTCAGGTCGCTATTCGCGCGAAGGCCGGTCAGTATTACAGGTTTTGTCATATTTATCCTATTATACCGCAAGTGCCGTCACTTCGGTGGTATTGTAGGGGTTGGTTTTGGTTTTTCGCCGTTAGTTTGATGGCTTCGTGTCGCTCCATGCCACCGACAGTAACCGGGAACGCATCAGTGATAGTTGCACCGTAACTAACTGCTTCCATGCAGATTCGCGCTAATTGCAATTGACGATCTCGCGTCGTAGGTGGGTTTGCTTCGATGAATGTCGCACCATCGCGGTATTCTATCGTGAGTGGCGGTAATGATGGATTTGATTCTATGGACATTGCAGTTCCTTCTTTGAAATTTTATATATAAAAAGACCGCTACTGTGGCGGTCTCTTCTATATTTTCAAATGCTAGAGTGTGTTGTTTTAAAACACGGAACAAACCGTCACAGGATGTGTGTCGGTAAACCAATAGGCGTTAATATGGGCGTATTGCTTGTTCATCGTATATTTATTAAATCATAGATTGATAGAAAACTCGATAGTGAGCTGATCACGGAGGCGAATTGCTATCGTTGCACCGCCTCCGTGATCATCCATTAGGCCACCTTGTTGAAGCTTGCATCGACTGGCTGATTTGATCTGACAACCATCAGCCCACGTACAAGGAATGCCTTGCGGGTGTCGATGTCCACCGCGTAGCAGTCGTTCGTCAGTACTGCCCGTTCGGTCACGCAAATTCGCGCGCCGTCAATCATGCAGACTAATGCAACACAATGTACACCGCTCTGCCGAAGGTCTTCGTTCAGAATTGCCGTTTCGCGACTCTGAAAGATCATCTCGGGACGATACGAACGCATCAGCTGCATTTGTTCGTCACCCAGATCGTACCCGTCGATGTCGGTAGAACCATTCTTTGTATGAAGCTGCCGGACGGTTTCCATGAACTTTCCTTCCGAGAGGTAGTAACTCACTATCGAGTCTGGGCAGATTTTATCATGATAGCCACGCTATGTAAAACTTAACCATTACGTACTGATTGTAGGATTCTGTCTATAACTTTTTTAGTATATACTTTGCTGCCCGTGATTTCGTGGCCAGCCAAAACGTAGTCAATCGTCACGTTGTCGAGTCGCTTGTTCAATTGTCGCAGATTACGCTTTATGATAAATGGGTCTAATCGGCCATAGATAATATGCATTGGTAGTGAAAGTTTTTCCGCATCTTGCAGCGACGTTTGGTTTTCAATACTCATTTCTAGGGAACTTGTAATAGCAGGTAGCGTCTCGTCCGTGACGACAAAGGCTTCGTCCATAATCTTTGCCCGCGTAATATAGCCCGCTAAACGCTTCGCTAGTTCGGTTTTTGTACGAGAGTAGCGGTACATACTGCGGTAGATATCGTCAGCCTGAGGAACGGTGATCTTTACTGCAGTCCCTATGATCCTGGCTGGGCGATAAAATGGAGGGCTACATAGTACCAGTTCATTGACCTTGCCTGGATACAGGGACGCGTACTGCACGGCGACCAACGCGCCCAATGAATGCCCGACCAGCACTACATCGCCTCGGACGCCTTTTTTTCGAAGCGTCGCACGTAGTGATGCTGCGTGAATTTTCGCGCTATAGATCTGCCAGACTGGTTTTGGAGAGTCGCCAAAACCAAGCAGGTCGACTGCGATAATACGAATATCATCGGTCTTTACCTCTTTTATGACATTATTCCACATACTGTGCGAACTTGCGAGGCCGTGTATCAGTACGACAGTCGTAGTGGCACCACGGTTGCCAGAATCGTACCCAACATGCAGTGCATGTGGTACCTTCAGCCACTTATGTAATAGAGTTTCGATCATCTATTACTAGTATAAAGCACCATCAGGCTTCAAACAAAAAACTCCACTCGGAATGAGCGGAGTTTTTGATAGATACGTTTGCGAACTAACGCTTTGAGTATTGTTCGCGTTTACGAGCAGAACGAAGGCCGTATTTCTTGCGTTCTTTTTCGCGTGGATCGCGACGCAGGAATTCAGCTTTCTTCAGTGTGCTACGTAAATCAGCGTGGCCAACAGTAATCGCTTTTGCAATTGCTAGTTTGATCGCATCAACCTGACCAGCAAAACCGCCGCCAGATACTTTGATAGTGATATCAAATTCTTTTTGCTTTCCAACGAGTGCAAGTGGATCAGTGATTTCAGCTAGAAGCGTCTTGTTGCCATCTAGATATTCACCAGCGGGCTTGTCATTGATCGTCAAATTGCCTTTACCAGCGTACAAACGTGCGCGGGCTGTTGCAGATTTGCGACGACCTAGACCGTAAAAATATTTACCTTCGGCCATGATTACTTAACCTCAACTTTCTCTGGAGTTTGTGCAGTATGAGCGTGCTCGCTACCGACAAAAACTTTCAGTCGTTTCATTCGCTCAGGAGATAGCTTGTTCTTCGGAAGCATACCCTTTACAGCGGCTTCGATGATTCGTTCTGGGAATTTCTCGCGAACTTCTTCCAAACGCGCATCTTTGATTCCACCTGGGAATCCTGAGTGACGATAGTAAATCTTTTGCTTTTCTTTGTCACCAGTTACAACTGTATCTTTGGCATTGATAACAACAACATAGTCACCACCATCGATGTGCGGAGTATATGTAGGCTTATATTTGCCAGTTAGGTACGTTGCAATCTGTGTAGCGACACGACCAAGTGGTGCTTCGCTTGCGTCGACTAGGATCCAGCGACGTGAAACTTCACTTGGTTTCTGAGAGTACGTTCGTGCATGTGGATTAACAACCATTACGCTTTCACCTCTTCTTTCGTAGCGACCTTTGGTGCGTCTTTTAGCTCATCGACAAATTCGATGATAGCCATTTGAGCACCGTCACCGATACGCAGACGAGTACGTTCAACACGAACGTGACCACTGGTACGGCCAGTCAACTGTGGGGCGATCTCGTCAACCAGCTTGAACGCAGCTGCCTGTGTCGATAGTGCCGCAATTACTTGACGACGACTATGCAAATCACCCTTTTTAGCTTTTGTAATAACTTTTTCAATATATCGCACTAGCTCTTTAGCCTTTGGCAAAGTAGTTTCGATCTTGCCGTGTTCGACAAGGCTCGTTGCCAGACCTTTTAGCAGCGCGCGGCGCTGGTCGCGTTCGCGACCAAATTTGCGCCCTTTGTAACCATGTCTGTGCATACTAAAGTTCCAATTCCGCCAGTTTATCTTTTACTTCATCAAGTGCTTTTGAACCAAAGCCCTTTAGTTCGCGAAGATCTTGCTCGGTTAGCGTTACAAGATCGTGAACAGTACGAATTTCGTTGTTCACGAGTGCGTTCGCAGTTCGCGCAGTCAAGTTAAGCTCCTCGATTGGAGTGTTCAACTCACTTGTTTCTTCGTCGTTTGTCTGTCCAAGTGCAGGAGCAGCTTCAACAGTTGTACTACCAGCAAGTGCCGTGTACTGGTTTACCAGGATCGCAGATGCTTCCTCGAATGCTGCACGTGGTGAAATTGCACCATTCGTATCAACAGTGATGAGCAACTTGTCCAAGTTTGTTTCTTGACCGACACGAGTGCTGTCAACCTTGTAGCGTACGCGTAGTACTGGGCTGAATACGGCATCAAGTGCAATCATGTCGCTATGCAAGCGGTCAACGCTTGAGTCTTCGATTGTTCGGTAGCCGCGGCCAGCCTCTGCAACCAAGTCGATAACGACGGATTTTTTAGGGTCATCAATAGTTGCAATAACCTGATCTGGGTTGACGATTTCTACGTCAGCCGTGACCTTGATATCGGCTGCAGTGATAACACCAGCACCCTTCTTTTCAAGGCGAAGTTCGACTGGCTGGTCAGTATGGACCTTTAGACGAACGTTCTTTAGGTTCAGCATGATATCGACGACATCTTCTTTTACACCAGCAACGGTTGTAAATTCGTGTGTTGCACCCTCGATACGGAATGCTACGATTGCAGCACCTTCGATACTCGAAAGAAGCACGCGACGCAGGCTATTGCCGAGCGTATTGCCATAGCCAGCATGGAGTGGCTCGATCACAAATTCAGCACTGACATCGCTGTTCTCGTTGACGGCAGCAAGTGCAGGGTTGTGAATAACATTAGACATTTTCAGTGCTCCTTTTAGCGTGAGTAGTACTCAACGATTAGTTGTTCGTTAATATCTGCTTCGGCTTCTTCGCGCTTTGGAAGACCAGTGATACTGATAGTCAGTTTCTTGTGGTCAGCTTTTTGCCAGCTAAGTGGGCCCTGGATTGAATTCTTTACGACGTCATCGATTTGACTAAAATAGCCAGATTTGACACTTTTCGGACGAACGGTTAGTTCATCGCCAGCCTTCATACGAATTGAAGGAATGTCGACGCGTTTGCCGTTTAGCATAAAGTGACCATGACCAACAAGTTGGCGAGCAGCACGGCGGCTAGTCGCGAAACCAGCACGATATACTGCATTATCTAAACGAAGTTCCAAAAGCTGCAGCAAGTTTTCACCTGCAAGGCCTTCTTTACGTCGTGAAGCTTCGTTCATTAAACGAGCGAATTGCTTTTCAAGCAGGCCGTATGTACGGCGTACCTTTTGCTTTTCACGTAGCTGAGTCGCATACAAGCTAGGTTTGCTGGCACGACCGTGCGCATGCTGACCTGGAATGCCTGATTTGCGAGCCATAATTTTAACCGCCTTAGGGTGAAGTGCATAGCCTTCACGGCGAGACTGTTTGACAATTGGAGAAGTATCTCGTGCCATATTAAGCCCTTCGTGCCTTTCGAGGACGAACGCCACCGTGAGGTACGCCTGTCACATCCTTAATACTATCAACAGTGATGTCGAATGCACCAACTGCACGAATCGCTGCGTCACGCCCTAGGCCAACGCCTTTGACGAATACATCGACACTTGAAAGCCCGTGAAGTGATTTCACATTTTCAGCGGCTTTTTCAGCAGCGACTTGAGATGCGTATGCTGTACCCTTTTTGCTTCCACGGAAGCCACAAGCGCCAGCACTTGCAGCAGCAAGTACGTTACCTTTTTTATCTGTGAACGTAACAATAGTATTGTTAAACGTTGCCTGAATGTGCAACTGACCAGAAGGAACTGATCGGCGTTGCTTCTTGCGTGTTGAAGTTTTTGCATCTGCCATAATCTTATTCCTTTCTACGTCTTAGACGCGGCCTTCTTTTGTGCGCCACCGACTGCAACAGATTTACCCTTACGAGTTCGTGCATTCGTACGAGTACGCTGTCCGTTTACTGGAAGTCCTGCTTTGTGTCGCAACCCGCGATACGCATTGACGTCCTTTAAACGCTTAATATTATTTGTTACCAAGCGCTGTAGGTCGCCTTCCGTCGTATAGTCTGCGTCGACTATTTCACGAATGCGTTGTTCTTCAGCCTCGGTGAGATCTTTCACCCGAGTGGTCGGCTCAACTTTTGCCGCCGCAAGGATGGTCGATGCAAATTTCGGACCGATGCCGTAAATATACGTCAAAGCGATCTGAACTTGCTTTTCTGATGGGATTACTACCCCAGAAATTCGAGCCATGCTTAACCCTGCCTTTGCTTATTCTTAGGTTTTTTCTTGTTGATAACCCTCAGTACACCTTTACGACGTACTATCTGGTCATCAGGACTGATTTTTTTGACACTCGCACGAACTTTCATGAACGTCACAAACTCCAGTTTTCCGTTAAATTTAATCCTTCAAGCGGAAGCTGATTCTGCCCTTAGTAAGATCGTAAGGGGTCAACTCAACTTCTACCTTATCGCCTGGTACCAAACGGATATAGTGCTTTCGCATTTTGCCCGATATATGGCACAGGACACTATGACCATTCTCTAATTCCACCATAAACTGAGTATTAGGTAGTGCTTCCACTACCTTACCTTGCAATTTAATAACTTCTTTTTGACTCGCCATAGTTAACAGTGGTTGATTATACACCAAACTTTGGTCCGCGTAAAGCGTCTAGAGAGATAATCTTCACGGAATTTACCCGCGTGAAGCTTTAACGATAAATCCATTGTAGCAAAGTAGGCACAATCGTCAAGATATTGACTAAAAGGCTAACGGTTTTGTTTTCAACAACGCTATATGTAAACTTTTTACCATCACCGCGTTCAACGATGATTGCCGAGCCTTGTTTAAGCATGTTTAGGTTAACAAATACGCCGTTCCTCGTAATGCCGCCATTATGGCCGTTAATAACGACAGCGCCGGCTCCAGTGCCTGGCAGAGCACTTTTTTCATACCATGCTGTATCACTGAGGTTTTTTGGAGTGTCGAGGTTCTTTGTCGTGGTGAGACCAACGGCTTTCACTCGTGAATTATAAATACCTAAATCTGGAATACTAATATAGCGTGGCTGACTGGCGGGGACTTTGTATTCTGCTACTTGACTCTGCGTGACAGGAGATTCATCAATTGTCGCATCTGCCATAGCACTAACAGGCACCGGCACGATTGGCGGCTGTTCACCCGAAACGTACCATCGATACCCAAACCAACCGATCGTTAGAATAATTAATACGATGATTGCGGCACTTACCCAGCGCAGCATTGATATATCTCTTTTTGTTTTTATATTTAACCCCGATTGCATACGACAATTATAACCGCTAATGCCAAAAAAATACAGGCCAGCGGGGCCTGTATTTTAGAACAATCACATTTGACTATTTATAGTCGTCGTAAGTAACCATTAATGCGCGAGAGTTGATTTGACGCAGACTCTCTAGTCCTACCGATACAACGATCAACAGTCCCGTACCGCCGATGGCTAGGTTCTGGATACCCGTTACGCCAGCCTGGGCAAATATATATTCTGCAATAAATGGCATCACTGCGATCATACCTAGTACTAACGATCCGAACAAGATTAGACGGTTTACGGTTCGAGACAAGTAGTTTTCTGTTTGAATCCCTGGGCGGACACCTTCGATAAAGCCACCTTGCTTTTGCAAGTTCTCTGCAATTTCATTCGAGTTGAACACGATACCTGTATAAAAGTAAGTAAATAGGATAACAAGCGCAAAGTAGCTAGCAGGGTAAATCATTGCTGCGAATGTATCACCAGTAAATGCACCCGGCTGTGGAGCCTGGAACCATGCAATCAAGTTGTTGGCCAGCTGTAGATATTCAACGTTACCTGTCGCTTTAATAACTTGTCCAAGGAATGCTGGAAGCGATAGGAACGCTACAGCAAAGATCACAGGAATAACGCCGGCAGCGATCAACTTAATTGGCAGAATGCTTTTAATACCACCGTAACTACTGTTACCTTGTACTCGCTTTGCGTAGTTAATCGTTACCACACGTTGTGCTTCGTTGATCTTTACCAGCAAATATAGGACCATTAATGACACTACGGATATTGCAAGCGTCACAAAGAATGCGGTCGGATTCACCGGTAGCGTAAACCAGCCGAACACGTCGAGTGCACCCTTTGAAGTGTCAACAAGCGATGTCCCAAGCGTACCGAGTGTTGTAGGTAGCTGGCTAATGATACCTGCGAAGATTAACATGCTAATACCGTTACCGATGCCTTGTTCGGTAATCAATTCTCCTAGCCACATCAATAGTAGAGCACCAGCCGTCATTGCGGTCACGGCAACGATCCACTCGATCGGCGTCGCACTATCCACAATTGTTGTGTTGCCGGCCAGTACGGTTTGGCGAAGGATGTAGATAAATGCAATAGACTGCACAATAGCAAGCGGCACGCTGATCATACGCGTCCACTGGTTGATCTTGCGGCGACCAGATTCACCGTCTTTATGTAGTTCTTCTAGTTTTGGAATAGCTTTTGTCAGCAGCTGCGTAATGATGCTTGCTGTAATAAACGGACTGAGCCCCACGAGAACAATTGACAATTGAGCCAGCGCTCCACCTGATAATAGGTTCAAAAATCCACCAAATTCACTGGCGCTTACGACACTATCGATCGCCGCCTTTAGCTGCGTTGGTTCCGTTAAAGGAACTGGCACGTGCGCCAAGAATCGGTATACAACTACCAATCCGAGCACAACTGCAAGTCGTTTTTGCATGTCGCGGTTCTTAAAAGATTTCAGTATTGTTTTCCAGTTCATCAGTCGTTTCCCTATCTACTTACCTTTTGCGGTTATTGCTACTGCCCGTAGTATAAATACTAACTGTATTATACTACGGAAAGTGCAACAACTAATTATTTATCAGTTGCTTCAGCTTCTTTTTCACTCTTTTTGAGTGGAGTCGCTGTTTTTGTGAAAGTACCACCAGCTTTGGTGATCGCTTCTTGAACACTTTTGCTTGCTGCCTGAACGTTCAATGTGATCTTTTCAGTCAGTTCACCGCGAGCGATGACTTTTACTGAGTGAAAAGGCGTTTCAACATATCCGTGTTCGAACAAAGTAAAGTTGTCAGCCGTCTTGCCCTTGAATGCATTTAGGTGATCCAAGTACACAACCTGTGCAGGTTTTCGCAAGCTCTTGAATCCACGAGCTTTTGGAATTGCCTGAACCAATGCGCGCTGTCCACCCTGGAACATTGCGCCTAGTTTTTTACCAGTACGTGCGCCCTGGCCTTTTGTACCACGTCCAGCAGTTTTACCCTGACCAGCCGCGATACCGCGTCCTTTGCGTTTGCGATCTTTGTTAGCAGTAACTTGAAGTTCGTTGTATTTCATTACTTCGTCTCCTCTTTTGCTACTTCTGCCTTCTTTGATGCTTTTTTAGCAGGTTTCGCGTTCAACCATTGGTCTTTTGGAACCAAGCTTTTCAAAGCTTCGATTGTCGCGTAAGCAATGTTCACTTTGTTCGTAGAACCAAGTGATTTAGAAAGCATGTTTCGGATTCCGGTAACACCGATAATCTGTCGTACAACACCACCAGCGATGACACCAGTACCTGGAGCCGCGGGCTTGATGAGTACCTGTGCGCCAGAGAATTTGATCTCAGCATCGTGTGGAATTGTTTCGTTCAAAATTGGGATGTCAATCATGTGCTTTTTCGCAACATCGGTTGCTTTAGCGACAGCAGTCTGCACATCTTGACCTTTTGAAACGCCGACGCCAACTTTGCCTTTGCGGTTACCGACAACGACCAAAGCCTTGAATCGGAAACGGCGACCACCTTTTACAACGCGCGATACGCGGTCGATATTGATGACCAATTCTTCGAACTCTTTCGGCTCCTGTGGAGTTTGGTCACGACGATTGTCTCGGCGAGGACCATTACCACGCTGTGCCGGACGAGTGTTTGTTGTAGCTGTAGTTTGTTCAGCCATGATTAGAACTCCAATCCTTCTTTGCGTGCTGCATCTGCAAGCGCGCTCAGGCGACCTGCATATTGACGACCATTGCGATCGAATACGACAGCGGTAATTTTAGCCTTCTTTGCCTTCTTTGCGATATCTGCACCAACGATAGCAGCTTGTTCTGACATAGTGCCAGTTTGCTTTGTACCAACGGTTGTTGCGGCTGCAAGCGTATGCTGCGCGACATCATCAATGATCTGTGCACTGATATGCTTGTTGCTAATCGTTACAGTCAAACGTGGACGCTCTGCAGTTCCAGTGACTTTACTACGAACGCGGTTCTTGCGGAGACTTTTGTTCAAAAGTTTTTTAGCGAGATCTGCCATGACTACTTACCAGCCTTTCCTGCTTTACGAAGGATAACTTCATCAGCATATTTGATACCTTTGCCCTTGTAAGGTTCAGGTTTTTTCAGTGCACGGATTTCAGCAGCAACCTGACCGACTTGTTGTTTGTCGATACCAGCTACGGTGATTTCCATTTTATTTGTCGTAACAGTAACGCCAGTAGGAGCTTCGTATTTAACCGGGTGGCTAAAACCTAGACTCATTTCAAGCGCAGTTCCGTTCATTGCAACACGGAAACCAACACCGTTTACTTCTAGTTTCTTTTCGAAACCTTTCGTTACACCATCAACAGCATTGTTGAGGAGTGCACGTTGCAAACCGTGTTGTGCTTTTGCTACTTTTTGATCATCTTTACGTGTGACAATCGCATTACCGTCTTCAATAGTAACTGTCACGTCGCTCAGATGTGGCACTGTCAATTGTCCTTTTGGGCCAACGACAGTAATAGCATCTGAGTCAACCGTGATTGTCACGCCCGAAGGGATTGCAATTGGTAGTTTTCCGATTCGACTCATCTTACTTCTCTTTCTTAATTATTTAGCTGCTTTAATTCATCTGTGAATGCTTGATAGCTAGCTCTTAACTGTTTTGCCTTGATCGACAATTCTGCTGCCAGTACCATCGGGTGGATTCCAGTCTCAAGATTCCTCTTGATCATAGCATCCACATCGCCTGATAGCTGCTCTACTAAATTCAGTGACTCTTTGTTGTCATCAAATTCTTCTGAGCTACTATCACGCTCCGGCATACTATTAGTAAACCTTTAGCAGTAACTCACCACCGAGGCGTTGCTTCTTTGCTTCGCCACCAGTGATAACGCCTTGACTCGTACTAACAAGAACGATGCCGCGACCGCTTTTGATGCGTGGGATTTCGTCAGCCTTGACGTATAGACGACGACCTGGCTTGCTCATACGAGTAATTTCATTAATGACGCTGTTTTCGCCAGGTTTGTTGATCGTAATGACCAATGTGTCACGTGGCTTACCTGCTTCGATTTTGACGTCGGTCAGGTATTTGTTCTTTTTCAGTTGCTGAGCAACAGTGATTTTCAGCTTTGAAGCTGGGACACGAACTTCGTGTTTGCCAACCATAGCCGCATTACGAATGCGGGTTAGAAGGTCGGCGATTGGGTCAGTTGATTGTAGTGACATATATCTTATTCCTTTCCTTCTTACCAACTACTCTTCGTAATACCTGGGATTTCTCCCTTAGAGGCTTTTTCACGGAAGTTGATTCGGTTCAAACCAAATCGGCGCATGTATCCACGTGGGCGACCAGATAGTACATCACGGTTCTTCCAGCGTGTCGGGCTACTGTTTCGTGGAAGCTTTTGCAGACCTTCTAGGTCGCCTAGTTCTTTCAGTTCAGCACGCTTTTCAGCAAACTTTACGATCATTTTCTTTCGCTTTTCGTCGCGAGCGATCATTGATTTTTTAGCCATTAGCGTCGGCCTCCTTCTTTCTCGAATGGTACGCCGAATTTTTCAAGTAGGGCGCGACTATGAGCAGCTTCTTGGTTTTGGATTGCAAATGTAATCTGTAGACCATGAAGTACTTGTGTCTCTTCGAAGGTTAATTCTGGAAAGATAGACTGTTCAGTGATACCTAGGTTGTAGTTTCCACCTTTGTCGAACTTTGTTCCGACACCGTGAAAGTCACGAACGCGAGGTAGTGATACGTTCACTAGGCGATCCAGGAACTCGTACATACGAGCACCACGAAGTGTGACACTAATGCCGACACGGTTCATACCTGCACGGATTTTGAAACCAGCAATTGATTTCTTTGCCATGCGATCAACAGGCTGCTGACCAGTAACTTTTGTCAAAGTGTTGCGAACAATTTCGTAATGACGTTTGTCATCTTTGTTCTTGCCGATTCCAACGCTGACCACAATTTTCTCGAGCTTTGGAACTTGGTTCACATTACCGAGGTTCAATTCGGCCTGTAGTTCTTTGACATACGTAGACGCATACAAAGCTTTCAAGCGAGGAGCGGCAGCGGTAGTAGCGGGAGCAGTTGCTTTTGCCATTACTTGATCTCCTTATTTTTTGCTTGACGAGCAAGTCGAACTTTTTCGCCGTCAGCATTTTTTACATAACCAACACGACTAGTTGCTGCTGATTTCTCGTCAACAACAAGTGCAACCTTGTGAAGTGGCGTTGGGACATGAATGTCTTTGTGGCCACCCGTTGGGTTAGTCTGTGATGGTTTTACTTTGCGGTGACTAACGCCAATTCCTTCAACCAGAACGGCATTTTTCTTTGTCAGAACGCGGACAACTTTACCAGTCGTACCTTTTTTAGCACCACTAATAAGTTTGACGATATCGTCTTTTTGAATACGATTAGCCATAATTAGAGTACCTCCGGCGCAAGGCTGATAATCTTTGCATATCCCATATCACGTAGTTCACGTGGGACTGGTCCAAAGACACGAGTTGCTTTAGGGTTTTTGTCATCATTGATAATAACTGCAGCGTTGTCGTCGAAACGAATCGTGCTACCGTCTTTACGCTTGATCGTATTGCGCGTTCGCACAATAACTGCTTTGACAACAGATTTTCGTTTGACGTTACCCGTTGGGTTCGCCTGCTTTACGGTAGCGACAATAACGTCACCAACGGCTGCAGTTCGTTTACGAGTACCACCAAGCACACGGATACAAAGAATTTCTTTGGCGCCGCTGTTGTCGGTTACTTTTAGACGAGTTTCCTGCTGAATCATTACGCTTCAACCTCATCTGCCTTTAGTTCAACTGAACCACGAGATTTCTCTTCGATATTATCCAGTTTAAAGGCTTTTGTCTTTGAAACAGGACGAGTTTCAACAATTTGAACCTTGTCGCCCTTTTTCGCATCATTGTTTTCATCGTGAGCAGTGTATTTACGAGTCACAGTATACTGCTTCTTGTAAATGGGATGAGTCTCACGACTAGTAACAGTGACGGTAATTGTCTTGTCGCGAACATCCGATGTCACGATACCAGTCAATGTCTTGGCCATATTATTTACTCTCCTTTGCGGCGTTCAGCTCAGCTGCTCGGATAGCAGTGTGCAAACGTGCAATTTCTTTACGTGTCACAGTGAGGACACGAGGGTTTACTAGTTCGCGCGCTGCGTGTGAACGCTTTGCTGCGATCTGATCTGCTTGCTTTGCTGCAAGTTCAGTGCGTAGTTCATCAAGCGTTTTTACCTCGACAGCTTTCGCTGCTGGTTTTTTAGAAACGGATTTCTTGGTTGTATTTGCTTCAGCCATGATTTACGCTTCCTCTCGCTTGATAAACTTTGTCTTTACTGGCAACTTGTGTGCTGCAAGGCGCATAGCCTCACGAGCAATTTCTTCGTTAACGCCCTTCATTTCAAATAGTACGGTTCCGGCTTTCACCTTTGCGACAAAGAATTCAGGGTTACCTTTACCACTACCCATTTTCACATCCTGTGGCTTTCGCGTTACAGGAGTGTGTGGGAAGATACGGATCCAGATTTTACCACCACGTTTGATGTAGCGGGTCATCGCCTGACGAGCTGACTCGATCTGACGACTTGTGATACGTTCGTTTGATTGGCTCTGCAGTGCAAAATCACCAAAAGCGATGTAATTACCGCGAGAAGCGATTCCGCCGTTTTTACCCTTACGAACTTTACGATACTTGGTTTTCTTTGGAAGTAACATTACCGCTCAGCCCTTTCACCTTTATAGATCCAGACCTTTACGCCAATGATTCCGACACCAGGTGCGTTTGCACGTGCTGCATGGAAATCGATGTCCGCACGAAGTGTATGCAAAGGTACAGAACCTTCGATAACTTTTTCGCGGCGAGCCATTTCAGCATTGTTCAAACGACCAGCTACCTGAATACGGATACCTTTGGCACCTGCATTCATAGTATTCTGTGCAGTCATTTTCATTGCGCGGCGGAAATTGATACGACGTTCCAATTGACGAGCGATATTCTCGGCAACTAGTTTTGCATCAAGTTCTGGACGCTTTACTTCTTCGATGTTGATGCGAACAGGCAAGCTAGCGATCTTTTCGATCTGCGCTTTTAGTTCGGTAACACCAGCACCACCGCGACCAATCACGACACCAGCCTTTGCAGTATGGATTGTAATTGTGATCAGGTTTGCAGATCGTTCGATCTCGACACGACTAATTGTCGGGCGTGATGCGAATTTCGCTTCAACCGTATCGCGGATTTTGATATCCTCTGCGAGCCACTTAGCAAAATCTTTTTTACCAGCGAACCAGCGTGAACTCCAGTTCTTGTGAACTTGCAGACGGAAGCTAATTGGGTTTACTTTTTGTCCCATTTATTTGCTCTCCTTTACAGGTGCATCAGCGACTACAGTCTTCTTAGCGGCTGGCTTTCTGTTAGGTTTTTCAATACCTGTAACCTCGACAAGAATGTGACTAGTCTTCTTTTGGAATGGTAGCGCACGTCCGCGGCTTGCAGGTTTGAATCGCTTCAAGCGTGGACCTGCAGTAACGCTCAGTGTCGAAATATGCAGTGTTTTACCGTCTAAGTTGTGATTATTTGTTGCATTTGCTTTTGCACTCTCGATTGCCTTTTTAACTGGCAATGCTGCACGCTTTGGAACGTGCTCGAGGATAACAAGCGCGTCAGCAACACTACGGTTACGGACAAGTGCGGCAACCAGACTGACTTTACGTGGAGTCTGATCAACGCCTTTGGCGTACGATCGTACTGTGTATACTTCTTCCGCCATTACTTTTTACCTCCGTGTTTGCGGAATTTACGAGTAGGGCTAAACTCACCGAGTTTGTGACCAACCATATTTTCCGAAACAAGTACTGGTACGTGAACACGACCGTTGTGAACAGCGATCGTTCGTCCTACCATCTCTGGGGTAATCGTGCTAGCACGAGCCCAAGTCTTGATGATAGTACGATCGTCAGGTGTCAAAGCCGCCACTTTTTTAGCAAGCTTGACGTCGACGAATGGGCCTTTTTTGAGTGAACGACTCATAGACTACCTCTTCCTCTTCGCATCATGGCGACTTTTAACGATTAATTTACTGACGTCTTTACGGCGACGAGTACGATATCCAAGAGTCAATTGACCCCATGGAGTCTTTGGCGTACGGCCAACACCGTGCGCACCACCGTCACCACCACCGTGCGGGTGATCGACTGCGTTCATGGCGATACCACGAACAGATGGACGAATACCTTTACGTCGGTTACGACCGGCAGAACCGATTTTGACGTTTTGGTGCTGAACGTTGCCGACAACACCGATTGCAGCTGTCGCTTCCAGTCGGAAACGGCGAACTTCACCAGATGGCAAGCGAACCTGAGCGTAATCGCCCTCTTTCGCCATCAACTGTGCTTTTGTTCCTGCACTTCGTACCATCTGAGCACCCTTGCCGACTTGGATTTCGATCGCATAGATCAATGATCCGACAGGGATTTTTGAAAGTGGCATTCGGTTTGAAGCTTCAATTGGAGCTTCAGGACCGCTGACAATAACTTTGCCCTTGGTCATCTGAGTATCAGCGAGGATATAGTGATACAGACCAAACTGATCTTTGACACGTGCAATACGCGCAGAGCGGTTTGGATCGTATTCGATTTCTTCGACAGTTACTGTCAAACCTGGTGCGAGTTTGTGATTAAGCAGACGATAGTGTCGCTTTACACCACCACCACGGTGACGAACGGTGATACGACCAGTGTTGTTACGACCAGCATTCTGCTTTTTACTCTTTATCAGAGATTTCAGCGGCTTTTTGGTAGTAATCTGGCTGTAGTCTTCGCTTGTCATACCACGGCGAGCAGGAGTAGTAGGGTTATATGCTTTAATTGGCATTACTTCTTCTCCTCTTCGGCAGCTGGCTGATCAAATACCTGAATACTATTACCAGCAGCAAGTGTGACGTATGCCTTTTTGCTGTCTTTGCGGTTAGTAGTACCAGGGTATCGGTTTTTGCCACGGCTAAAGCGAATTGCTTTACCTGACTGAACCAATGTTTTGATGCGCTCAACTTTTACTTCAAACTGAGCTTCCACGGCTGCAGCAATTTCTTGCTTGTTTGCAGTGAGTGGAACATTAAATACGTATACATTGTTTTGAGATTGCGCGTAGGCTTTCTCGGAAACTCGTGGGGTTACGCTAATAAGTGTCATATTACGCCTCCTCCTTTACCAACCAGCTTTTGATAGTTGGGATCGAAGCAGTCGACAGAACAATATGATCAGCGTTAAGGATGTGATACACGCTGAGGTATGTCGCACGGATCAACAGAGCATTCTGGATGTTGTTAGTCGCACGGATCAACTCAGGTGTTTTTTCGTCGACGACGATCAATACCTTACGGTTCAATTTGTTGTCGGCTAGGAATTTCACGACTTCGACAGTTTTGCCGGTAGTCTTGATATCTTTGACGATAACTTTCTTTGCTTCGTTAGCGAGTGTCAGTGCTTGCTTTACAGCAACACGCTTGCTCGTTGTCGTTAGTTTCTTGGTGTAGTTTTCGTTGCCTCGTGGACCAAAAACGATACCACCGCCACGCCAGATTGGGTTTCGTGATGAACCAAATCGTGCACGACCAGTACCCTTTTGCTTCCAAGGTTTCTTACCACCACCGCGAACTTCACCACGTTGCAGTGTTGTTGCACTTGCCAAGCGACTATTAGCTAGGTAGCTATCGTACGCAAGCTTTAGTAGTTCGTGGTTTGTTACCTCGACGTTGAATACTTCGTTTGGTAGAGCAGTCTTAGTAGCTGCTGGTTTAGTAGCGTCCGCCATTATGCCTTCCCTCCGATTACAATCAGACCCTTGCGTGGACCAGGGACTGCGCCCTTTAGACCAATCAAGTTGTTTACTGAATCGATATACGCAACCTCTAAGTTCTTTACAGTAACGCGGTCATGACCCATACGGCCAGCCATTCGTTTACCCTTAAAGACTTTTTGAGGATACATTGATCCAATAGAACCCGGTTTACGAACGTTACCGTTACCACCGTGTGTCTTTTTGCTGGTATTAAAGTTATGTCGTTTTACGGTTCCCGCAAAACCTTTACCCTTGCTTGTACCAGTCGCATCCACCATGTCGCCTAGTGCAAACTGAGTTACGTCGATCGTGTTACCTACCTGGAGGCCTTCCGGTAGTTCTGCAACACGAAATTCCCGAATATGCTTCGGGGTCACTTGAGCTGGTTTTGTATGACCAGCAACGGCCTTGCTCAGGTTCTTACCCTCACCATATGCCACCTGAACTGCGGTATAGCCGTCGATATCGACAGACTTGACCTGAGTCACAGTCACGGGGCCAGCTTGAATCAACGTCACAGGTACTGCGCGTCCATCTTCGCTGATGATTTGGGTCATACCAATTTTGGTACCGAGAAGTGCTTTCATTTGCCCTCTATTGCTCCCACTTAAAACTCTTGGTGGAAAGCGGTTTCCTATCTGTTAGGACCTGCTAATTCACCAAGAGAGAATTGTTATTACGTAATAAGTTACCTGTTAAATATAGCACAAGAACAGGGGTAAGTCAACTATTTAGACGCCTCATCAGACGAGTCTATCTAACATTGCTATATTAGATATTATGTGCTATAATATGTATGGTACATTCTAAATCTACGCCACTCCATCAGCTCACATTCGAAAGGTATCAACATGCCACTCGTAAAATCGATTGACATCTGGGAGCTTGACGCAGGTCAGGCATTGGATGTCCGTACAAATAGTGACAGCTATTGGCTTGTTATGACGAGCCATCGTCAGCTCTTAAAAGATTCCGAGGTCAAAAACATTGCGCTCATGCCAAGATCTTTATCTTCGATCAAATATCGAGATGCACCTGCGAATACTGTACTGCCAAGAGTAATACAGCTTGGCGATACATTAAGAATTTCGAATAGTCGGTGGAGGCAGATCGATGCAGGAATCGTCCAAAGCATCTGGTTACATCAACCTTGATGCGCATTCGCCGGAGGCCTGCACGCGCAGTGACCTCCGGCACGACTCACCTCACAGTTCGTGAGGTGATTTTCTTACCTGCAAAAGTTTTTAATACAGCTGTTATGCTTGCAAGGTAGCAGAAAACTTCTTACTATATCAGCGGTACAGCACCAGCACATCCATACCACAAAAAGGTAGGCAGATCATGTCAGCAGATGTTACGAATCAAGAAATCCACCTCGACGAGTTTTCTGATGGAGTGTACTTTCGAATCACTACCTTCCAGCCAGCTACTCGCTTGCTGAGCGGCAGTGAAGGACTCGAGAGCGAACAATATCGTCAGCTGTACATATACCCGACCGCTGGCGTACGTGCTCATGGGCAGGACATGGTAAAGGGCGTTATCGTCACTGGTATGAATGGAGCTGGTGATCATATCTCGTCTTTTATTCCAAGGATACTTCGCGTTCGAGATCAGTTTCGGGTTGCGACAGACAGTGGCGTTTACCATTTGGGCAGTATAACGCAAATAATCCAAGGGTCGATCTAGCCACGTCAAAACCTTGTGCCGCCCCTATCCGTCAACTCGTTGAGTTTTAATCAAAACTCCGTGGAGGCGGATTTTTGATACTATGACATATATTTTTCTATTTCAAGGTTAAACCTTGTATAAGTCGGCGCAACTTGAAGAATGCATCATTTTAGTTTATGATATTCTAGACCCTCAAAGAGAATGGAGTGATCATGCTGATCAATCAGCTAACGCCAGTCCTATTGTTGCCGACAATCCCCCAGCAAATCGCAAGGGTTGCGGCGAAGGAGGGCATCAGGCACCGATCCATCTTGCATGATTGGCAAGAGAGCGGATCATTTATCTACGACGAGGAGCGAGTACGCCGCGAACAGGAACTAAACAACGCCTACGTAAAGCTGCTTTACTGCGATCGCATAGCTATGAACATTGCACTCAAATTACTACGTAGCGCGTTCGGACGCTACAGCGTAGGTGTCGACCCATACGCATTACGGATGTTCCCAACCCACATGCTCGGAAGCCTGGGTGTCGATACGTTCGCGGCAATGGTGCAAACCCACGCCCAGCGTTTCGTCAGATCATCGTGCTCAATAGATGTAACGACAAGTGATCGACAACTCTGGCTGAACGTGAAGCTTGCAGAGGAGCCCAAACTGAAGAAAACTGTATTCATACCTTGGATACACTACCTACTCTGATCGGGAAGGCAGGCTAGTATGTACGAAACGATAGATATCGAAAAGATCGCTCAATTGGTGGAACGCATAGGTACGACACTGTTTGCTCATATTGCGAACAGCCGCGACCAAGACGTCGCGACCAAATGGCTGAACGATGTACGCACGAATGCACCTACATTCGAGCAAATCCGCAATATCGAGTTCACGATTGAATGCCTCGACAAAGCGAAGAGTGCCGGTGTGAGCGACTATACAGCCTACAACTGGCTGATTGGCCGTAACGCAGCCAGTGGCGGCGTGAGTCCTGCCGAAGCAATTCATTCAGGTGACTTGCGGGCAGCCGAGATGTCGCTCAACAAATTGATCAACAGCACTCAGTCGTAGCAAATCGTACCGACAAAAGGAGTAGTCATGACTCACCCGCTCTCACCCAATGAATTCTGGAGCGATCGCAGGAGGACGGCCGACGATCAACACGATCGCGAGCCCGACTTCGAAGAAGACGTACCAGATGAAGAGTAGATCGCCGCGTACGGTGGCCCAGCTTGCACATGCAGGCGCGGGCCACCGGCGCGGCTTTTCATTATGATTTTTACTACACATTTAGCGTCGCTGCCGCTACCATATGCGCTATACTACTTATAGCTTTCACACAACGAGAGAGGGAGAAGATGTCTGCCATTGCAGATGAGAATTCACGGTTCACACTGGACGGTGATGGCGCCAAAGAAACATACAAGATATTCTTGCATGTCAAAACCGCGCATATCAATTACGACTACATACTGAACGCATACGTTGACTACGACAAAGGGGCGCCTCGCTACCGCATTTCGCAGGGTCAGCAGCAAGAGGTCTACACGGCCATCAGTCACTTCACGCCGTACGTCAACAGACTCAAAGACTATAAAGAAATGCCAAAGAGTGGCTATGCCTACGTCTGCGACGGTACTTCGCATCAATCAATCAAAGTATCGAGAGAGCTGTATGTGTATTGGGAGGGTCGGACACCAATCTGCGTCGGCATAGTCACGGGCTTCCAAATCGTTACTTCGACCAGTCTGCCAGCCGAACCGCTCCTACTCTTCAGTTTTGCGTCATAGCTACCCCGCTCCGTCGAGCGCAGCGCATCATAGTGCAGCATTCCGGTTAGGCGGGGTGTTTGCTTTCTAGAGAACAATTCCAGCAGGCATAAAGTAGCAGATAATCGT
>SEAL01000064.1 GCA_004145215.1 Chloroflexota bacterium
TAAAAATATAATTATAAGTAAAGTTTCCATTCACACCATCATACCAGTTATGGTAATAAATAAAAAACCTCTCATGTAACACGAGAGGTTTTTTATTTAGCTAGGCGCTACTACTTGTTATCCAAGCAATATGGAACGCTTTGGCCTTCAAGCCTAATTTGCAGAGCAAACTGGCGAGGGGCTGCAGGTTTTGTTGTATCGCCATCACATGTAGCACTCGGTGTCATTTTAATCTGACCACCGCCAGCTTCACCAGGAAGATTACCAGAGATCAAACTATAGCTGGTGCCGGTTGGATCCATGTACTCGTCCGCTGGTATCAAATATTTCGACTGGAAGTCAGCTGGGTCCGTTGGAGCCGGTTTTCGTGTTGATGACATATATGTCGTCACCTGTGTCGAAATTCGGTTTAAGTCCTGTGTTCGCTGCGTATTACGCTGACTACGCTGCAGTGCAGGAAGTGCGATAAATACCATCAGGAAGATCAGTCCAGCGATTGCCAGTACCAATACAACCTCGATGATTGTAAATCCTTTTTCGTTTTTGTTCAGTGTGTTCATGAAGATTGTTCCACCCTTTCTATGAACTGATTTGTTTGTGTGCGCCGCGCGCTTATGCTTATAGTACCGTACGCTCTATAATCTGTCTAGTTTTTCAAACTACACCCCCATCGTATTAACCAAGCCGTAGATAGGCAGCAATATCGCGCCAACCATACCGCCGGCGACAATTGCTAGTACTACCATCAATATCGGTTCAATAGCAGTCGAAATTGCCTGTATCTCTTGATCTAGCTCATCTTCATAGATCTTTGCTGTCTTGCCCATCATTTCGTCGATACGACCCTGTAGCGCATCCGACAGCGCTTTACCGCCCTTTACCTTTTCTGCAGCATGATCGATACTCTTGCTAATAAGGGTGTTGCTGACCGCTTCACTAGAAATGCGCAGCATATCCATCATCGATACACCCGTCACCAAAAGCGTCTGACCTGTACGATTAAAGCGCGCCATATATAGACGTCGGAACATCCCTTTAAAGATCGGTACATTCAATTTAAAGGCATCGACCGCCTTGATACCAGATTCTGTTTTTAAATACTGCACAAAGAAGTAGCCCGCGACAACGATCATTATCAGTATCAGCCACCAGAATCGTATCAAAATTGCAGACGCATTAACCATCGCCATAGTCAAGAATGGCAGAGATTTATTCAAGTCGTCATATAGTTTTTCGACCTGGGGTACAACGGTGAGCAGCATAAAGGCCAAGACCCCACCGATAACAAACAGGACGATGACTGGATATGTCATTGCTCCACGAATTTTCGCCATGATTGCTGCATCTTTTTCTTGCTGCGCAGCGATACGTTGCAACGAATCATCGAGCGTTCCGTAGAAAGCTGGAATTTTCTGATTGTTCGTTAATACTTAACGGAGAAAATCCCTGAGCAATAAGTAACTTTGCAGCGGCACGTTCAGAATCTGCTTGCACTGTCGCTTTGACAATTTTATTGGACGAAATGTCTTTCGCTTCGTAATTAAACTTTCTCATATTTATCCCCGCATCAGCCTTTCAAACTCGGTTAAATCAACAGCAAAACTTCGCGCATCGTCGTAAGTAATCGTTCCACTCTGCACCAAGCCGACAAGCGTTCGGTCCATTGTCTGCATACCAGCATCTGCACCCGTCTGGATAACTGCATCCAACTGATGGCTCTTGCCTTCTCGGATGATGTTTCGAACCGCAGGATTTGCAATCAGCACCTCGGCAGCAACGACACGGCCACCGCCAATGGCAGGCACCAGGCGCTGTGAGCAAATTGCCATCAGGATATTCGCTAGCTGTGCGCGGATCTGTGGCTGCTGATGTGGGGGGAATACATCAATCATGCGATCAATTGATTGCGCTGCACTGTTTGTGTGAAGTGACCCCAGAACCAAGTGACCAGTTTCGGCGATCGTTATCGCGGCACTGATCGTTTCGAGGTCACGCATCTCGCCGATCAATACAACATCGGGATCTTGACGGAGGCTTGAACGAAGCGCAGCAGAAAAGCTATAGGTGTCATAATGCACTTCACGCTGAACGACGACCGATTTTTTTGACTTGTGCGTGAATTCGATTGGATCTTCGATAGTAATGATATGCTGCGCGGTTTCTTCGTTAATCTTATCGATTAGTGAAGATAACGTTGTCGATTTACCTGATCCAGTTGGACCAGTCACTAGCACTAAACCTCGCGGATAATTGGCGAAATTCATGACGACAGGAGGTACGCCTAGTTCGGTAATCGTTTTGATTTCGTTAGGGATTAAACGCAGTGCAGCAGCCATATTACCACGCTCGTGGTAAGCATTTACGCGGAAGCGACCAAGCGTACCAAATGCAAAACTGAAGTCAAATTCTTTATCTTTTTCTAGAATCTGCTGCTGGTCGATATCTAAAATAGCAAAGATCAACGTTTCAACAGCAGCTTCGTCCAAAGCATTAAATCCAGCAATAGGTACTAATGAACCATCAATACGTAACATAGGCGGCAGTCCAACCTGCAAGTGAAGATCCGACGCACGACGACGCACGACTTCTTCGAGCAAAATTTCAATTCTTAGTTCTTGGTTAGTCATTGTTCCACCCTGTCTTTATTATGCTATATCCGCCGTGACGCGGTTCACTTCTTCTAATGTCGTTATGCCCTGCAGCGCTTTAAGGTACCCATCTTGTCGCATTGTAATCATTCCTTGCGATACAGCCATGCGCTGAATTTCGCTTGTCGTCGAATGTGCGACGATCATTTGCTGAATCTGTTCGGTGACATCCATCACTTCATATAGTCCAGCACGACCGCTGTAACCCCTTGGAGAGGCTGGGGTATCTTTGCCCTTGACTAGAGTATAAGCGTTTTGACCCGCAAGTGGCAAGTCTTTATATCCTAGATCCTCAGATACCTTTATGACATCTTCTGGCGTCTTTGGCAGCAAGTGCCCGACAGTGGCTAAAATGTTCTGCGTTTCGAGTGGGCTTGATTGATATATGTCACGCTTTGCTGCAACGCGACGAACGAGTCGCTGTCCGATAATTGTGTTCACAGTACTAGCAATCAGGAATGGTTCAATCTGCATGTCCAGCAGGCGCGGCAAAACACCCGCAGCACTGTTGGTGTGTAATGTGCTAAATACTAAGTGCCCCGTCAATGCGGCTTGTACCGCTAACTTTGCAGTTTCATCGTCTCGAATCTCTCCGACCATAACTATATCTGGGTCCTGACGCAGTACAGATCGCAATCCTGTAGCAAATGTCAATCCAACATCACCATTTACCTGAATCTGGTTCACTCCCGACATCTTATACTCAACAGGATCTTCTAGGGTAACGATATTGACGCTGTCGTCTTTAATTTCCTTGATCAAAGCATACAAACTGGTTGATTTACCAGAGCCAGTCGGGCCTGATGTCAATACCATTCCATTAGGTCGGTGGATACCCTTACGAATCGCACGTAATGCTCGGCCAGCATAGCCCATCTCTTCGATATCGAAAGAAGACCCTGATTTATCTAATAGACGAATCACAACCTGCTCACCCCAAACAACGGGACTGATAGCGATACGCAAGTCAACATCTTTGCTTGCTACGTTCACTGCAAACTGCCCATCCTGAGGTACTCGGTGCTCGTCAATTTTTAGATTCGAAAGAATTTTAATACGGCTGACGAGTGCCGGCTCGATAGCTTTTGGCAGCTGCATAATTTCGCGCAGCACACCGTCAACACGACAGCGAATCTTTAACGTATCCTCTAGTGGTTCGATATGGACATCGCTAGCGCGACTCTTGACTGCATACTCTAAAATAGTACTCAGCGCTCGGCTTATCGGCGA
>SEAL01000065.1 GCA_004145215.1 Chloroflexota bacterium
TTGATAATTCGTCCAGCAGGCGTCATAACCGAAATAGCAGACGATTCTGGAATGGCGTGCGTAACGCGGAGTAATTCGATCGTGAATACTCCTAGCTGCAATGTTTGATGCGCGTCCATGTCGAGCATTATTTGTTCGGATTGATACGTCTCACCGTTTTCGATCGCTTTTTCGAACTGCGCATTTACCATCCCCGTCGTAAAGCGACTGCCGATGATCGGTGCAGGATTATTAGGAACGGTATGAATCAGTGCGCCAATGTGATCCATGTGGCCATGGCTGATGACATAGCCGCGTAATTTATGGCGGATGGATTCTAGATACTGCACGGCGGGAATTGCATAGTTCACACCAGGTAAATCAATACCGAGCGCAAATCCACAGTCGAGGACGATTGCGTCATTATTGTATTCAACAACTATCATATTCTTTTCGCCGATACCATTTTGGCCACCTAACGGTACGATACGTAATGTATCCTTTGGAATAGGCTTTATGCTTGATTTTGTTGTCCTGTACGGCATAACCGTACGTTCGATTCGTTCACTTTTACGGCGAACAGCCGGTGAGATCGTTTGTTTCATTTGTTTCTCCTGCCCCAAAAAATCTATACAAGTGCGGTTATATAAAACCACAGATATAGCTACTGGATTCCAGATCAAGCCTGGAATGACAATGCACGAGATAGAGACCTCGGGGTATGTTAATAGTTAAAGATTGAACAAGATTGTTCTTGTGCAAATGTAAACAACACGGTTTGTTGCTCTGATTTGTTCAAGAATACCTGGTTGACAGGTCTACATATTTATATTATAGCACGCTATACGAAATTAGGCAAGTAGCTATACGGATTACTCGTTTTTCTAGCGAGTAGGCTGTAGAGACAAAGTGTACTACTTGGTGATGATGAGTAATTTAGAAATAGTGATATTGTACAAAAACAGAGAGCGAAGCGACTCTCTGTTTTTGTGCCCTAACAACAGCTTATTCTACGTCTTTGAGGCTGAGGCTCAGTCGACCTCGTTCATCGATGCCCATCAATTTCACATTGACGATTTCGCCTTCAGTCAAGAAGTCTTCAACACGTTCTACGTGCTCTTCGGATAGCTGGCTGATATGCACCATTCCGTCGATGCCCGGAAGGATGTTGATGAATGCACCAAAGTCCTTGATACTCACTACCTTACCTTCGTAGATACGGCCGACTTCTGGCTCTTCGGTCAGACCCTTGATCCAGTTAATCGCTCGCTCGATACCCTTGGCATCCTGACCGGCGACGGTGATTAGGCCATCTTCTTTGATGTCGATCATCGCACCAGTTTCAGCGGTAATCTTGTTGATGACTTCCCCGCCCTTACCAATGACTGCACCGATTTTGTCAGGATTAATCTTGATCTTTTCGATACGCGGCGCGAATTCACTCAGGTGTGTTCGCGGTGCAGCAAGTGTCGTCAACATGTGTTCGAGGATGTGTGCACGACCTGGTTTTGCTTTTTCCAACGCTTGGCGCAGGATTTCAACAGGCAACCCGTGAACTTTCATATCCATTTGAATTGCAGTAATACCTTCAGATGTACCCGTCACCTTGAAATCCATATCGCCAGCGAAATCTTCAGCATCCGCGATATCACTCAGCACATACGGCGTGCCGTTATCCATCATCAGACCCATAGCGATACCAGATACCGGTCGCTTTAATGGCACACCTGCGTCCATTAATGCCAAGACAGAGCTACAAGTAGCCGCCATACTAGTCGAACCGTTTTGGCTCATGATTTCTGTCACACTACGAATAGCGTACGGGAACTCTTCTTCGGTTGGTAGCATCGGCATGACTGCACGTTCCGCGAGGTAGCCATGGCCGATTTCTCGGCGTCCTGGACTACCCAATCGTCGTACTTCACCGACAGTATAACCTGGTGCGTTGTAGTGGTGCATATAGCGACGTTCGTAATCATTTTGCTCCATCGTATCAACCATCTGAGAATAGCTGAGTGGCGCGAGTGTGACGATATTCATACCTTGCGTAACGCCACGGGTGAACAAGCTCGATCCGTGCGTGCGTGGCAATATACTGACCTCGCTAGATAGTATGCGAATTTCGTCGAGGTCGCGGCCATCTGGTCGTTTACCTAGTTCGACAATACCTTTACGAACGTCTTTGTGAAGTGCCATCGTGAACGCTTCATCATATTTATCATGCAGTGCGTCGTATTCGTCACCAAATTTTGCACGCAGATCATCATGAAATGCCCAGCGAAGGTTGTTCACCATTTCGTTTCGCTCTGGGTATGGATGATGGAGCGCATCACCTAGTTTGCCTTCGACCCATGCATCGACCGCTGTCTGAATTTCTTCGTTCGGTAAAACAAGTGTGTATTCCTGCGCAACTGGTGCAATTTTTTCGATTAGCTCTTTTTGCAGTGCGATTGCTGGCTGGTATTGATCGTACGCCCAAGTCAAAGCTTCGGCAATAACTTCTTCGGTGACTTCATTTGCGCCGGCTTCCACCATCGTAATACCGCTTTCAATACCAGCGACAACCAAATCCAGGTCGCTTTCTTCGCGTTCTTCTGGCGTCAAGAATGCTTTGAATTCACCGTTAACGCGACCGACGCGCAGTCCAGCCACAGGGCCGTCAAATGGCGTGCCCGTCAGCGATAGTGCCGCACTAGCTGCGATCATCGCGACCATGTCAGGTCGGAAGTCTGGATCCATCGACAGGACACTCGATACAACCTGGACTTCCTGGCGATAGCCCTTTGGAAACAGTGGTCGAATTGGGCGATCAATCAAGCGACCGATCAAAATTGCCTCGTCAGACGGACGACCTTCGCGTTTGAT
>SEAL01000066.1 GCA_004145215.1 Chloroflexota bacterium
CAATACCTTGCGGTTGAAACGACGAATAATATTCTCGTTTGCCTCTTGGTTGTCTTTACGTGTTACTTGTACCATATAGCTATGATTGTACCAGAGTTTTACCCCTTGCGCAACATTTACACGAGAAAGCTTCCATCCCTATCCTAATCAAGAGCAAAACGACACCAAACACCAGAGCCATCGGTAAATGCCGTCGGGCTATTCGATAGCTCGCGGAGTCCGCTAATTGACGGACAAGATGTGGCGCCATATTGAGCATAGGCGATTGCACTGCCCGTAGGATTATAGCTAGTGTTATTAACGGTATAGAAGGCGGTATTTACCCATTTATTCGAAATCTCCGATCTAACAGATTTCACGACCGGAACAGAAGACATAAATTCTCTTAGAATAACGGTATTAAAACTGCCATTATTCTCGGCGTACATTCCCTGATCTGCATGACAAAAACCTCCCTCATAGCCAGTCCCCAGGCACGAACTTACTGCAGGATAACTACCACTATTAACGGCAGCATATGCTTTTAATGCAGTTATATAACTCCGAACGACACTCGTTACCCTAGTGTTATTTGCTCGATTTTGTATGCCATTGAACGCGACAATTGTAATAGCTGCCAGAATGCCGATGACCACTATTACAATTAGCAGCTCGACGATAGTAAACCCTATTTGTTTATTTTTATTGCCCATTTATAAATAGTATATAGTAGCCTCGAGCTTTTTATATAATTATCTCAATTCTAAATGTAGCAATCGCCCTTCAACACTTCTTCTCCCCATCCATTCGTTCACAGTTGGCTGAAACCACACTGTGACTCTATCCCCCGGTTCGGCAAAAAAGTGCGCTGGTGCACTGAATGCCAAAAACTGCATCGTTTTACCCGATTCATCCTGCAACTCCAGTTTGACGTGTTGGGATTCTGCGCCCATTTTTCGTTGGTTGATAACTAATAATTCCTCGGCATGCAATATCTGATCAACAAATTTTTGCTGTATATAGAATTCATTCACGCGCTGACGGAATGCGGGAATATTGACCGTTGCCATCGTGACGCCGGCAGCCAGTTTGTGACCACCACCCTTGATAATGATGTCATCGGCGGCACGGATCGCGTCGGCGGCACTGAAATCACCGTAACTGCGCGCCGAACCTTTTGACTCATCGCCCATCTCTTCTAAAACATACGTCGGTTTTTTGTATTTTTCTAACAATTTTGCAGCGACGATACCTATAATTCCATGACTCCAGCCCGGGCTGCTCACGACCAGCACGTTGTCATTTTTAAATTGTTCCGCCTGAACAATTGCCTCTTTGAATATCTTGTCCTGATCTGCTCGCCGAGCAATATTCATCGTATCTAGTTTTTGTGCGGCTTCTAGTGCCTGCATCGGTTCTTTTGCGCGCAACATGTCTAGCGAGAATTGCGCCGTTTCTAAACGACCCGCTGCATTCATGCGCGGCCCCAGCCCAAATCCTAGATGTCGAGCATTCACCATATGCGGTTCAACACCTGCGACAGCCATGAGCGCACGCAGTCCGGGACGTTTTGCTTGCGCCAAAACCTTTAGCCCCCAGAATACATTTGCTCTATTTTCATCAACCAAAGTGACGATGTCACACACCGTTCCCAGTGCCACGAGGTCCAATAGCCACTTCTCTTTACCCGGCGCCAACCCATCTAGCTTTGTCTGCAATGCCTGCACCAATTTGAATGCAACGCCAACACCAGCCAGATCCAAAAATGGATAGACTTTGCCTGCCAGTGCCGAATCAGGCTTGAGTAAGTATTTCTGATAATGTTCCGGGTACTCCTGCAGAAATCGTTTTGGATTTATCACAGCAACTGCCGGTGGCTGGACCGGCGCAACGTTATGGTGGTCTGTAACGATAATATCGACACCTAACGTGCCGGCATGAGTGATTTCTTTTTCACTGAGGCTACCGCAATCAACCGTCACAATTAATGTCGCCCCCGTTGCTGCAATCTTGTCGACGGCATCGATCGTCAGGCCATAGCCTTCGACGAATCGATTTGGGATGAATGCATCAACTTTTTCAAATCCGAAACTCTCAAACGAATCGAGCAGCACTGTCGTCGCTGTCAGCCCATCTATATCATAGTCACCATAGATCGTAATATGTTCTTGATTGTTCAGTGCCACTATCAGCCTGTCAACTGCCGGCTGCATGTCCGGTAATAAAAATGGATCATGGCGAGCATCATAACTTGGGTTCAGAAATGCATCACGGACTTTGCCGGTAATTCCCCTGGCGGTTAGGATATCTTCGAATAAAGACATTAAGGCTGGATATCAGCAGAAGCTCGTTTTGGTCGAGATGATTGTTGTTGGGATTTTATGACGATGCTTTGCAATTCTTTAAAAATGACAAATTGCTTGTTCGTCGAGTAGATTTTGGTATTACCTTGCTTTTCACTTGTCAAAAAGCCAACTTTTTCGAGACGTTTCAATTCGCGCTGAATATTGCCCGGATCCTCTTTGATTAACTTTGCTAATCCTCGGACATGCGTACGAAAATCAGGGTACTTTGCGTACACAACTACAATTTTACGGCGCACTCTTGAAGTGATAAAAACGTCTAACATACTCTCCCTCTACAGCGATCCCTCGCTTACGTTACTATCAATCTTACACTTTCTTACAACATTTCACAAGTGAATTTTGTCACTGACATTTATCGCCAGTTCAGGACGATCTGATTTATCTTTGCGATTGTCTCTTCATGCGTCGGTATATCGTTCTGGTCATAATAGTGGTCAGTACCCATGTAATTAGCCTTCACATCTAAAATATGTAGCTCGTCGGCATACATGTGCAATTTATCGACGACAGTAACGTCTGCGACGGGCGCAACAACGATTAAGCGCTGTACATGAATAGGCTTCAGGAACTCTAGCGCCACATCGAGCACCGATATACTATCAAGCCCATCAGATACTAAAATAACTGTGTGTTCGCGCAGCATATCGTGGTCAATAACACCGCCGTCACCTAGTAGGCGGTTTATTTTACTAAAAGCCGTTCGCTTGGCATCTTCGAGGTAGCCATGTAGCTCGTTTGAATACAGGTCCGCCTCGCTTTCGGACATGCTCGAATTATAGGTGAACGTCCCCGTCTGCGACATCGACCCAAGGGTCATTCCTTCGCCCGGGATTTCAATACTTTCTATCAGTAACATCGTCAATATACAGTGAAGCGATGAAGCGATTTGCTCACCTACCTGCACCGCACCATCACTGAGCGCAACAACGGCACAGTTTTCATAGCGGTATTTTTGTACCAATTCTTCGGCGATCATTTGGCCGGCAAGTGCACGACTTTGGAAATACATCATATATAGTCAGTATAATAGAAACAATGCACTATTACGAGGTAGCTCCGAATCAGATAATTCGCCAACAAAGCGCCAGCTTTACGTACTCGTCTGAAACGCCGCTACTAATTGGTCAGATCGTCACTATCGAAGTCGGTAAAAAAACAGTACTCGGCATTGTTGTCAGCAAAGTAGAAAAACC
>SEAL01000067.1 GCA_004145215.1 Chloroflexota bacterium
ATGGACGCGCATCAAACATTGCAGCTAGGAGTATTCACGATCGAATTACTCCGCGTTACGCACGCCATTCCAGAATCGTCTGCTATTTCGGTTATGACGCCTGCTGGACGAATTATCAACACCGGCGACTTTCGCCTAGATCCCGAACCGCTCGATTCTCGTCCGAGCGATATCGCACGGCTGAAGCAGCTGGGCGATGACGGGGTACTGCTATTAATGAGCGAAAGCACTAACGCGACAAAGCTAGGTCGAACGCCGACCGAGCATACTTTACAGGACAGTTTTTATGAATTAATCGATTCGGTGACGGGACGGCTCTTTATTGCGGTTTTTTCTACTAATATGAATCGTGTGCAAATGATCATCAATGCCGCACATGCCAGCGGCCGAAAGGTTGCGCTAGATGGTCGTAGTATGATGGCGACGGCTGAATTGGCTGTACGGTTAGGTACGCTGAAAGTACCAATAGGAACATTGATACCGATTCGTGAAGCGGCCAATGTCTCCGATGGTAAATTGATTGTTATTTGTACGGGCGGACAGGGCGAACCTGGTGCTGCGATGACACGCATGGCGGCGGGTGCGCATCAATACTTCAAGCTAAAAGCTGGTGATAGCGTTGTTATCAGCAGTACGCCAATTGTTGGTAACGAGCGCAGTTATCAAACGATCGGCGACGATTTGGCGCGAATCGGCGTCAAACAGTTCCGTCATCCGACATATCAAATCGATGGGTGCGGACCACTGCACGTATCTGGTCATGGTAATCGCGACGAACACGCCGAAATGATTCAACTAACACGGCCACAGTATCTGATGCCAATTTACGGCGGCGCACTAAAAAGGGCGTATCATCGGGATATCGGAATAGAAAACGGTATTACATCCAGCAACATCCTGATGGTGGATAACGGCCAGGTTATCGAATTCCCTGCAGGCAAACCCGCCAAAGTTGCCGGTCGCGTGACGGCAGGATCGGTACTGGTGGACCAGACGGGGTCGATTGTGTCAGAATTAGTCGTCAAAGACCGCTTATCTCTTTTGGACGATGGGTTTGTCGTCTGTATGGTTGCAGTGCATCGTCAAACCGGTCGGCTAGTATCTAGCCCAGATATTATTACGCGCGGCGCTATCACCATTCGTGACAACGCCGAGTTGATGGATCAACTGCGAACGCAGATCAAAACGCTATTTCGTGGGAGGGCGGTGAATCATCTGACCGTTGACCATACTAAATTGCAACTGAAACAGATGGTCGAAAAGTATATCAATCATCAAACCGGCTTGATGCCGATTGTTATTCCAGTTGTAACCATCATTGGACCGAACGGAGCGACGAACCGTGTTGCAAAGCCTATTGCAGATACCTGCGCGAGCTAGCTATCGTAAGCAGCCTGTAATTTAGAAATATCAAATTTGCCCATATCCATATAGGCGGCGGTGACACGTTCGATTTGTTCGTCAGTCAGCGGCGCTATCCATCGCGATCAACTTTTGTCCAAACAGTAATTGCTCACCATAGGACACCGTTCCTTCTTTGTCAGGATCTGAACCGGCAGGGTAGCGGGATAGTTCCGGCGCGGTTGAATCGGGGAAGATTGACGCATAAAATTCCATTGCAGCTTCGGCATTACCGGCCTGGTCGCCTACAAATAATAGAGATGGCGTCGGCGGTGTCTGGGTACCATCGCCAGATAGCATAATTTGCCAACTGACGCCGAATTTATCCTGTATCCATCCGTATCGTTCGCTAAAAGGATAGGCGTCGAGCGGCATTAGTTCTTTGCTGCCATCGCCAGATAGCTGCTGCCACAGTGCGTCTACCGATTCTATTGAATCACGGGTCAAAGTAAATGACACCGAAGGGTTTGGCGTAAAGATAGATCCGCCGTTCAGCGCAATCATGCGGAATCCTTCGATCTCGAATTCGATGGTGACGACTTCACCTGGATTGTGACCATGCTGATCGCGGCCTGCTTCGGTATAGTAGTCGGTTCGCGTTGGAACGGCGCCGAATACTTGTTCATAAAAATTGACTGCGTCTTCGGCAGTATCGTCTGTCCAGATTGTTGGTATGATTCGTTGCATGTATGTCACCTCCACTTAGTGTCTCTGTCCATTATACGCTGATCGACGGCATCGTAAGAATCTTCACAGCGGTCACGTCAGGGGTGCGATATAGTATGCACTATATAAGGAGAAAAATGTATGTTCAGAAAATTACTGCGATCGACCGTGTTCTTGAAAGCTGTCCAATGGGCTGCGCCAAAAGTTTGGCGAGCAATTCAACACAGAATGAAGAAACGTAAAGTATAAAGAGGTAAGTCATGAGTTTATTTGATAGTCTGAAAGCAAAAGCCGATGTAAACGGTGATGGCAAAATTACCAAAGCGGATCTGGACGCATTGAAATCACCAGAAAACAAGCAGAAGATTGACGATTTGAAAACAAAGGCCGATCAGAACAAAGACGGTAAATTAGACATGCAGGACCTGAAAGGTGCCAATCTAGGCCAGTTGGCAAAAGATATCAAAGATTCGTTTACCAAATAAGCAATGAATGCCGTGCGCTATACTGGATTCTATGAATAAAAAAGCGTTGATGCAGCAATTAGCTGACGATATTACGACAAAAAATATCTGCCCAGATCTGGCAGAGTCAGCAACTAACTTGGTTGTCGGTGATGGTAATTTGGACGCTGAAATCGTGTTCATCGGCGAGGCTCCAGGTAAAAACGAAGACGAGCAGGGGCTGCCATTCGTTGGTGCTGCTGGCAAATTTTTGAATGAGATGTTAGCCCAAGCTGGTATGGATCGCGGTGATGTCTATATCACCAATATAGTGAAATATCGCCCACCAGATAACCGCGACCCTTTGCCTGATGAAAAGAAAGCATTCTGGCCATATCTGTTGAAACAACTGCAGGTGACTACTGCAGACAGAAACCCCTCTACTCGTAATTTATTTTTGCAATATAACCTTATTTCAATAAACAAAAGGAGAAATAACAAACTATGGGTCAACAAAGACTCGGCAACGCCCGACCTGACGATCAAAGCAAACGACCACAGGGTCAGCAACGTCAAAAATCAAACAATACCGTGCTGAACAATACTAGCACTCGCAAGGGTGAAGTATTCCGCGCATCACGACGTACCAGTGAAAACGTTAACCTCCGCGCAAGTCAGCATATGATTAGCATTCCGGTCAACAAATCTCGTTTTAATGGCTATAGCGGACGTCAGTTCAGTGTTGCGGATGCTAAAAAGCAGCCGAAGACCAAGGGTCCAGTCTTGAAGATCATGCCAATTGGCGGCCTGGGCGAAATGGGTATCGGCAAAAACATGATGGCGATCGAATATGATAATGACATCCTCATTATCGACTGCGGATTCTTGTTCCCGGGTGCTGATTATCCTGGCATTAACTACATCACGCCGGATATTACGTACCTCGAAGAAAACAAGCATAAAATCCGTGCATTCGTATTCACGCATGGTCATTTGGACCATATTGGTGCATTCCGTCACATTGTTCACAAATTGCCTGCACCAGTATACGGCAGTAAATTTACCCTTGGTATGCTGCAACGCACGATGGAAGAGGCAACCAGCGGATATGAACCTGATTACCGCGAATTAAACCCAGAGGCACACGAGCGTGCCCAGATTAGTGACAATTTTAGTATCGAATTGGTTCGTGTGAATCACTCGATTCCTGATGCAACCGCTGTTGTTGTTCGCACGCCGCTTGGTGTCCTTGTTGATACCGGTGACTGGCGCTTCGAAGACGATCCAGTTGATGGCAAGAAATTCGACCTCGAGCGACTAACCGAAATTGCTACGACCGAAGGAATCACGATGTTGATGAACGAATCAACTAACTGTGAATCTGATGGCACGCATACGCATGGCGAATTCGATATCCAGCAGTCGATGGGGCAGGTGATGGAAAAATATCCTAACAGTCGTTTGATCCTCAGCTGCTTTAGTTCTCAGATCCACCGTATGCAGGTAATCCTGACCGAAGCGAAAAAACACGATCGCAAGGTCGCATTCGCCGGCTACAGCATGATCCAGAACCTGGAAGTCGCACTTCGTGCTGGCACAATCCAGATTCCAAAAGACGTTGTCGTCAAAATGGAAGACGTCGTTAAATTGCCTGATGGCAAAGTCACAATCGTTTGTACTGGTTCACAGGGTGAATTCAACGCCGTCTTGAACCGTATGGCGTCTGGTGCGCACAAATTTATCAAAATCAAAAACAGCGATGTTGTTGTATTCAGTAGTAACCCAATTCCAGGTAACGAAAAATACGTGACGCGAACTGTTGATGGTTTGATGCGTGAAGGTAGCGATGTTATTCAGAACGGTAAAACACACCTGACTGGTATCGGCCCACTTCACTTGTCGGGTCACGGATACTACGACGACCACGTCAAACTCGTGAATGCATTGAACCCAACATACTACATGCCAATTCACGGTGAATTCCACATGTTAGTCCACAACGCGGAACTTGCCGAAAAAGAAGCTGGCATCCCTCGCGATAATATCTTTGTCTGTGACAGTGGTGATGTTATCGAAATCACGACCGAAGGCGCAAAGAAAAACGGCCGTATTCCTGTTGGCGGGATTATGTACGACGATAGCGGTGCGGTCGTCAGCGAAGTGGTCCTAAAGGATCGCATTCACATGGCGGGCGAAGGTATGTTTGTCGTTGTTCTGACTGTCGCTCGTGGTAGCGGACGACTAATGACCAGCCCTGATATCATTAGCCGTGGGTTCATTTACCTTCGTGACAGCGAAGAACTGATGGGAACGATCCGTCAGTACCTAAAGCAAAAAGTTGCTCGCAGTTTCAGCGGCAAGCGCATTGATCTCGATCAGATCAAGAAAGAACTCAAGGATGAAATTACTCATATCCTTTACGACCAGACACGTCGTACGCCAATCGTTATCCCTGTGATCAACGAAATCGGCGGCGGTGGCGGCCAGCAAAACCGTGATAACAATCGCGACCGTCCTGCTCGACCACAAAACAGTGGCACTGAAAAACCAGTTGGCGGTATCGTCCCAAAAGCTCCTGAACGCAAATTCCCAGAGCGCCAAGTGCCCGATACCGAAGCAAACGACCCAACGACCCGCGTCAACACCGACACGCGTCCTTACTAAAAAATTACCCCGCAGAAATGCGGGGTAATTTTTTTAGTGAACTGACTTTATTGCCAGACTCTAACGTAATCGACTAACATGCTGGTTCCTGATGGTACATTTGCACCTTTTTTCAGACCCAAGTTAAAGATAAGATACTGAGGTAGGCTGGTGATATTACCGGCAACTGTATAACTAGGGCCAGGCTGGCCGTCGATGTAGACTTGAATGATGTTCGATCGCCATAGCATACCGTACGTGTGGAAATCTTGCGTATAGTTGATTGCGGCATTACCATACCTTTTTACGCCGAACTGACCGTTATTTGGATACGTGCCATAGTGGTAATTAAACCA
>SEAL01000011.1 GCA_004145215.1 Chloroflexota bacterium
TTCCTATAAAAAAGAAGCCCGGATTTCCGGACTTCAATTGATAATTAAACTTTTTTCACCTGCAGCGCGTCTAGCTCGACTGGGGTATCGCGGCCGAACATGCTGACCATAACCTTGATCTTGCCTTTTTGCGTATCGATTTCGCTGATTGCACCATCAAATCCTTTGAATGGTCCATCAGTGATTGATACAACTTCACCTTCGGTGTAATCAATATGGTGTTTTGGATCTTCGACGCCCATTCGCTTTTTGATTTTGCTGATTTCGCTGTCAGAAACAGGAGTAGGCTCTGTACCGCTACCAACAAAACCGGTAACGCCAGGTGTATTACGGACGATATACCATGTTTCGTCGGTCAATTTCATTTCAACAAGGGCATAGCCTTGGAAAATCTTTGCTTCGATCACTTTACGCTTCCCGTTTTTAATCTGGATCTGCTTTTCTTTTGGAACCATAACATCGAAAATTTTGTCAGCCATATCGACTGCATTGATTCGTTGACGAATACTGTCAGCTACTTTTTCTTCGTAGCCGCTGTACGTATGAATTGCGTACCATTGACGCGTGCTATCATATCGGTTTTTTGCCATATTTTATTTCTCCTACTTTCCTAATATCAAATCAAATATAAATTTAAACAATCCATCCAGTAATAGTACGAGGACAACGAAAAACGCTGTATATAATAATACTGCTCCGGTCAGGCTCCAGGTTGCGCGACGATTTGGCCAACGAACTTGTCGTAGTTCGTACCATGCGCCCTTGAAATAAGCACCCGTTGCAACAAATGGACGAGCCAAGCCTTTTGCAGATGGCTTCTTGATCTTTTTCTTTTTTTCAGCGACAGATTCTGGCTGATCGGCGATTTTTTGTTTTGGCGTCTGATTGATCGCAGCAGGTTTCGTGTCCGCAGCTTTGATGCGTGTCACTGTCGTTTCTGATGAAACTGCCTTCGATGATTTCTTTTTTTGTGCCACTTTCGTACTCCCAAATTAAAAAGCCTGCATGCGCAGACTGTCAAGTTAAGTATACCCTTATATTGTGCAAATCGTCAAGGATATCGATCCTGTGCGCTGATCATGATTATGGTATAGTAGCAGAAATGGAAACTGTTATTATATCCGCTCTTGCCACCATTATCATCGTATAAAGCTAGAAATTATCGTGCTGGATGATGAATCGGGCGATAACACGCAACATTTGATAAAGGCGTTTGCGCATTCCGGCGTGCGTTTTGTCGAGGGCGTGTCGCTACTAGACGGCTGGTTGGGCAAAAATAATGCACTTCAGGGATTATTAGATCAAGCGAGCGGTTCGCTGATACTGTTCGCTGATGTCGATACGCGTTTTTCGACAAACAGTATTACTGAAATGGTTGCGTATATGCAATCGAACAGTGTTGATATGATTTCCATATTACCGCAGCGACTCACCGACAACTGGACCAGTACTGTTGCTGCAACGTTGCGACAATTCTGGAATATCGCAGGCGGGACTGCGCTGTCGGCTGCGAGTAATGCATGGATGATTCGACGCGATGTCATTCACGAGGAACTAAAGGGCTTTAATAACATTCCCCTTTCGGTCAGGCCTGAAAAAGCAATCGCATCCGCTGTCGGCGCCGATCGGTACAAGTTCATCGTTTCGACTCGCCAGCTGGGCGTTTACTACGAAAAGAAGTTATCGTCGCAGTACGAAACCAGCATCCGTATTTATCAGCCTGACTTTGGCTGGCATGGTGTCGCACTACGGGGTATCGGGCTGTATGTCATTTTGATGTCATATATTTACGTCGTGACAGCAATCGTACAGCAGGACAACCTGCTGCTTGTTTGGTCACTGACGAATGTCGTATTGATATCTATTGTCAACGTATGGTATTTACGAAAACTACGAACCGGGACATTTTTGCTCGACCTAGCCAGTACTGCATTATTGCCGATCATTATCGGAAGGGAGATTATCTTGTTGATTATGAGCGTCGCTGCCTATCAGTTCAATTCTGTGACCTGGAAAGGTCGACCAGTTCGCTCCCGCTAATTTAAATCGACGGCGAATGACCCTTCAAAACTTTGCGATGTGTTTTATAAAGTGGGTCACCCTGTGAAACCAAGCTCCAAAAAACTTCAGAATGATTCATTTGTTCAGTATGACATAGTTCGTGGACGAGTACGTAATCGATAAGTTCATGCGGTAGTTTCATCAGAGCAATATTCAGGCTGATCGTACCCGTACTGCTACAACTACCCCAACGTCCGCTGGAGTGAGAAAATCGAACACGTTCATAGCCGAACTCAAGTTGCGTCGCTAGATATGCCAATCGTTTTGGCAAATAACTCTTTGCTTCAACGCGCAGCGCTTTGATGATGATGTCGCGTACAGCGACAATGACCACCTCATCTGCTAGCGTTAAGGTATCCGGCAGCTGGGCAATGATTTGCTGGCCATGGCGATCAACTGACAGCCTCGATGCGCCATGTTTCACGACAAGTGTGTGGCTTTTGCCGATAACCATGCCATTTTCCAAATGGTATGCCGGTTGCTGTTTAGAAATCATTTCACGCAGTTCATCACGAGAGTTTTTTATCAGCCGCTTTAGCATGAATATCGGCGCATACATCGGCATAGACGCGCGCAGCGTGCCATTGGGCGCGATGCGTATACGAACATGTGATGCTTTTGCACTGCGTCGTACTGTCACTACGCCGAATTCATCATCGAGTATCGTTGCCATGATTACACCTAATTGACGGTGATTCGCCCGCGTAATGGACTGTTGTCTACATGGCGCGGTGCGACAGTGTGAAGCGATCCACGGTCACCTGTCAGTTTTTTTAGGACAATTTTCGCCTGTGATGCATAGGTGTGTTTGCCACTGATTACCATGTATCGTTCAGATGCATTGAGCGGCGTGAATCTCGTGACGGCTTTGTCAAATTCTTCGGGACTGACCAGGTTATTCGTTTCGTGACCACGAACACCCTTGGTTGCACGTTTTTTTGCGGTAATAGGTTCAGTCTGCACCCAAATAAATAGCGGCTCGTAGCCATGTTTTCGGCCGTATGCAGTAAATGCTTGTCGTTCGGTACGTGTCGCTCCCCAGCCTTCCAGCAATATAGTTTGCTTTGTGCGAACCAACTGGTCCAATATTAAATCGGCTACTGCTTCCACGTGATCCGGATCGACCATATTGTACAAAGATTCTTGATCAATATATGGTGCACTAAACGTTTCAGCAAACTTGCTCGCAAAGAAAGATTTGCCGGCTCCAGGAATTCCAACCACGACAAGGAGATGTGGTTTCGATAGTTGAAGATTTTTCATATAGTGCAAGTATAGCAAATTTTGCATAAAACGTCAGGTTACACTCGCATAAACCATAAACAATTTGTATACTACGTATATATGATGAATCGACCCGTCTTGCTGAATGTGCAGATTGCACGCATTTTATTCGTAACGTCGTTTGTCTTGGCCGCAATCTGTATTGTGCTGAACGCCGTCGACATCGTGACACTAGCCTATACGCCGCTAGGTGGTTATATCGCTATCTTTACGCTGGCGGTATTGCTTCCGACGACAATATTTTTGGCAACCAGATATAAAATGGCAGTCCCAGCACTATTTGCAGTATTAAACATCGCCTGCGCATTTGTGTTTTTGCTATATATCGGCGCCTATAATCCGTTTGTACTCGCTTGGGCAATTGTCATAGCGCTGACCTATGTTCATTACGGCGTGATCGGGTTTACGCTCAGTTCGCTGTCGTTGGCGGTAATTACGGCTATTTGTATATGGATATACAAAGACATACTCGGACCCGAACAAGTCGTGGTGTTTGGGTTATTGTCTATTATTGTCAGCGCTGCAACTGTGTTGATTGCCTACATTGCCGTGCGATTACTGCGCAATTCAAAGGAACGCGCCACTAGATTAGAGGAATCGAAAAAATCCGAAGCACTACAGCTAAATCGACTGAACACGCTGCTGAATAGTATTAGCGACACAGTGTTAACCTTGAATCGTTATAGTCGTATTACGTCGCAGAATGCAGCCGCGCTATCGTTTTTTGATACCAACCAGAGTCTGGTGAATAAAAGTATTGATTCAATCTTAGTCATGAAAGATATGGGTGAAAAGCCTGTCAGTATCAATGCACTTATGCAAGATTTGCGTACGACTGTCATTCGCGACGATGTGTCTATAGTTGATAGTAATGACGGCATCATGCGACTGAGTATTCAGCTGTCACCTATCCATGGAACATATCAAGAAGGCGCCACCGAAGACGGTGCAGTCTTGATTATCCGCGATATTACGCGTCAAAAAGCACTAGAGGACGAAAAGGACGAATTCATTAGTGTCACGAGCCACGAACTGCGCACGCCGATTGCTATCGCCGAAGGCAGCCTCAGTAACCTGATGTACATGTTCGAAAAGAACGCAAAGCCAGAAGCCTTAGCTTCATCTGCAAATATGGCACATGAACAAGTGTTGTATCTGGCGCGTATGATTAATGACCTATCGACGCTATCCAGGGCGGAGCGTGGTGTTGGTGACGTTGCCGAAGAAATTGATGTGAACGAATTACTACACGAACTATACCTACGGTATCAACCAGAGGCCGAAGCTAAAGAATTAAAATTAGATCTCGACCTGGATCATTTGCCAAAAGTAACAACCAGCCGATTGTATCTAGAAGAAATGCTACAAAATTTCCTAACAAATGCCATCAAGTATACGAATGAAGGCACTGTCACGCTGATCGGAAAAGTGGTTGACGGTCGTATTGAATGTGCAGTTAAAGACAGCGGTATCGGTATCAGCAAGGCAGACCAGGACAAGATTTTCGAAAAGTTCTTCCGATCCGAAGATTATCGTACACGCGAAACCAGCGGAACTGGCTTGGGTCTGTATGTGGTTCACAAACTTGCTAATAAATTAGACACAAAGATTGAAGTTAAATCACGCCTGAATCATGGATCGACATTTAGTTTCAAATTACCCCAGCAATCGTCCAAACTAGGGACTGGCAAGCGAACTAGCGTCTGAGGCAGCACAAAATAGCTATTGTCGGTGACGGTTTCTAGGAAATACATTTTCGGTATATCGTTGGGCTTATCGCCAGTAGCCGTTCGGCGTAGACTCGTAAGTACCTCACTTCGTCTTCCCATCCATCAATGGAAATCATGTGGTTAAGTAGTTTCATTTGATCCGAACTGACATCTTGACTATTTGATGGAAGGCTAGCTACTTTCATACACGTATCATTTATATAACTTTTTATTGCGGATTCGGGAAAGCCGAGCAGTCGACCTAGCTGTAAATCGTCACCAGCTGTATGCGTCGACATTAGCCGCTGTGCAGTGTCGCGATTTGGTCCAATAAAGTACAACCGCCTATTGCCATATCTTATTCCTAATTCAGTCGTTACTTTGACTTCATCGTCACGGGTTGCGTAGGATAATCCTAACGCATTACATACATCAGTTATACAACTGCATTCATCGCTATGAAAATCTACGATATCAGCCCTAGATTCGTAAAGGTCAGTTTGTATGCCCGTAAACATGCCTGGCTTGGTGCCGTCCGCCACCAGTAGTATATGTGCAAAGTCGATCGGTGGTAAGAATGATGCACTTTCTAAGCGCTTTATTGCGTTCTGTGTTCTGTTGTCGCTCAAATTGACGGGCATTATAATGACTTAATAATTTCAACTAGTTCTGGGAACGCAGCACGAACAAAGTGATCCGGTGCTGACAGTGTAATATACCGTGCATCTGGCAATTGTGCTCTGTAGCTGGCTTGTTCGGTCACTGGAATAGCTGGGTCATCTGTGCCATTGATGCATGTTACAATACCAGACTGCAGTCTGAACGAATCAGCTATCGTATCAATTTTGAAATCACCAAGATCTTCGATAGATTCGTCGTCGTATGGCGCTGCCAACAGAATAGTCGCATCAATTTCTGCCGGAAAAGTATTTTCCGATAAATATTTTGCCAAAAATACGCCACCCAATGAGTGACCAATTAAAATACATCCATCGGTTGCGATTTCGCCTATTCTATCAAACCAAATCTTCCATTCCGAATATTGTGCATTCGTTTTGTTTGGCATAGATGGCAATAGTACCTGGTAATCATCGCCTAGATCAGCTTGTAGCGTATCTTTCCAGTTTTTTGCATATGTCATACGCTCTGGGTGAATATTCTTTGTACGAAGCGCAGTGATGTACGATTCGTAATCTTTGAATGTTGTTCCGCCGTGAATGACAATGACTTGTTTCATATAGTTTAGTATAACAAATCTATGCGTCTACTTTTTGCATATGCAGTTGATCAATATAGCCCACCAGCTTTGTCTGCAAACGCTGCACACGAGCGTTGTTATCGATGCTTTCCCGTAACTGAGCACGAGACATAATGGATTCTTTTGTGAGCGTACGAACGTGCTGACTGCAGTTTAGGTCGGCGCAGCACAAAAACCTGACGCTGCTTTTTGTTACCGGATCGGCAATAGTTACGCTCGCCGCATTCGATCCTGCTTGCCACGTATAGCAAAAATCACAGATAATAGCACGCTGACGGCCGGTCATAGAATCGACTATTGTCCTCGATAGTTCATAACTGGCTATGTATAGATCAGCGTTGGGTTGGAGTAACAACACACCTTTTTGACCAGTCCGATCGGCAATCGCCAGCAACTCCCGGTCGGACCAGTCGTCTGCCAGCATCTGTGTGCTCGCGACAAATTTCAGCTCGCGCTTGATGCGGGGTTTTAGTGTCGTTTCCGATAACAGTTCATTGAATGTATCTAAACTCAGATGTTTCATGCACTCTTAATTATATCTTGTTTCCATCCGCAGTAGTAGCAGATGTATGATTGAAAAGATATCAACAATAATTTATAGCGTTTTAGTCCAAAAATCTACAAACAGCTCCAAAGCTAAGCCTTTGCGATGGAACTGGTGACATGCATCGTGAAGTAATATCATGTATAGCTAAATAAGTAGATTTGTCGCTATTGGTCGGTTCGCTACGCTCCAAAAGTTCGAACAATAAACGACCATATCCTAAAACATCAAATTGTTCGCGCCACTGCTGCGAAGGGTCGTTAATTGGATAAATTGTTGCTGCGCCGAAGTCACCTAGGACGCTGGCGCCATCTAATGCTGTTAAGATGTTATGTGCGTAAACGTCGCCATGCATAATGCCCTTGGAGTGTAAATGTTTTAATGCGGCGGCGATGTCTCTGGCGACATTCATGACAAATGACATCGAAAACCTCTGGCCTGATACGTATCCGTCTCGTGTCAGTTCGTACAGGTCGGGCGGCAGTCCTAATGTTTTATACGACGCTGGAATGATGGGCATTATTAAGCCTTGCTGGTTATTGGGTGCATTCACCAGTCTGCCGAGTCCGCCAATTAAATTGGGATGATCGCCAGCCATCAAACTAACTCTGACATCATTGTCGGAAGACCCATCTGTTGTTATGCCATCGCCGAACAGCTTTACTGCAATTTCTTTGCCGCCAGTAGTTTTCGCAGCATGAACGGTATTTTTGGAGCTCTCACCCAATTTCGACATGAATGTTAGGTCGTTCCATTCAAAGGTTGCATCAACAGTGTGATTGATTGCTGTTGCGTTGAATGTATTATCCGAATCGGCGAACCATGCCAGGTTAGGCATTGTCGACAGCATATCTGACGATCTCTCTAATCGATTACCGGAAACTCGTATTAATTCCAGATTGTTCAACTTACACATCGTATCAGGTAATGTCGATAGATCGTTACCGGTCAACATCAATTTTTGCAATCTAGTCAGCCGGTTAATATCTGCTGGAATATTAGTAATAGCATTGTCTGTCAGAATCAACCCTCGTAGTGACATCGGCAGCGAATTGATATCGATCGACTCGATGCCGCATGACTTCAGCCCTATCATTTCTAATTTCGTGCAGCCTGCGAGGACTTTTGGTATTGTTCGAAATTTATTTCCAGACAAAAATGCAATACGCATATTTTTGAATTCTGACAAGTTATCTGGAAGTGATGTAAAGCTATTATCGGACGCATCTAGGATTTCGAGCATGCCCGAATAAGCAAATGCTGCCTGCGGGAAAATACTCGCATTTCTGATCGTCAATTTGCGCTGACGTGAGTTGTAGGTGATTTCATGGTTAGACATTATGTAATTAATGTAATTCGACGGTCGTTATGAGCGGCAAGTGGTCAGAAATATCTACTTCAGGGCAGCTCTTGTCTACGACGACTATGTCGGAACTGACAAAGATCATATCTACACAGGCGGTAGCGTATCCAGGGTTATCTTTTCGCTTCATATTAAAGCTCGTTGTTAGATCATATCCGAACACATTCGTAACGTACCGTTCAATCTCCGCTATGGCCTTGTTGCTTGTTTTGGCATTTGTATCACCGGCTAAAATCACGTGCTCTTTATCCTTGATCTGCTCTATGATCACTTCACTCATCACTTGTCGTTGCGTGCTATAGTTGTCACCGTCTAGATCCCAAACACCCTGAAAGTTAAATAAGTTCAAGTCTGTGCCGTTAGCATCCACAGATACATACTGTAGGCTGCGTGGTGTTGTTGGAAACTCTGCGGGGTCATGAGCATTTCGCTCGCGGTAGAGGTCTGTGAAAAAAACATTGGATGAACGCATGATTGGGTATTTGGAAAAAATCGCATTTCCACTTTCGATTTTACCTTCGGGTACAATATCTAACATTGCAGGCTGAAAGTCGAAATAACCGTAATTTAAATTTGTCGCCAAGACGTCGATTGAGCGATAGTTTTCGGGCAGTTCGGGTTCAGTTCCTGAATATACTTCTTGAAGTAGCAGAATGTCAGCGTCTTGCTGTTTTAAAAAGTCTATTATTCCGGGCATCAAGTTTCCACCCTGCCATAAATTCAAACAAATAACTTTTAACTTCATATATCTATAGTAGCAAACGGAGAGCTACGGCTCAAACGGCATCATATGGTTATCGAATGCTATTTCGTCGTGCGTCTTCTAACTGACGCGCTTTTCGCCTCATCCACTTGCCGGCCCCGCCGATTACCAGGCCGAGTACAGGGACGATCAGGACGAGTGGCCCGGCTAGCAGCAACGTATTAACGCTGGTAATAATGATCAAACCCGACGGGACGAGGATTAGAATCCCAATGAAATAGAATACGTTACCGGCAATTCTCAATACCATTATAGTCATTGCCATAATTATAGCAGTAACAGCTGAGCTGTCATTCGCGTATACTATCAATATGACCAAAATTAATACTGTTATCTTTGACGTCGGCGGCGTACTAATCAAACAAGATGCTGTCATGGCCGAAGATCTAACGCATGAGCTCGACCTAGACCAAACAACACTCAAACATATTTTTACAAATCAAATTGCCCGACTTGGATCAGGAAAAATAGACGAATCAGAGTTTTGGCGACAACTGACCAATGAATATGGCGTCAGACCTGTCGATGTATCGGAAAATTTACTAGGCCGCGCATTCGCAAAAAACCTTGAAGCGCACGTGAAAATAATGCAGCTCGTCAAAGAGCTTGGTTTAAGCGACTATCAGTTGGTAGTGCTATCCAATACTATTGAAGCGCACGCCAAAGCACTCAGAGCCGCTGGTATCTATGATGATTTTGATCAGTTATTCCTATCGCACGAAGTGGGTCTTCGAAAGCCCGATCCGGAAATTTATAAATATGTGCTGAATAGTCTGGATGTCATCCCAGAAGCGACATTATTCATCGACGATGATGCGAAAAACGTCGAGGCCGCCAAAGCACTGGGTATGAACGGTATTGTGTTCACTAACGAAGACCAGGTGGTTGCTAATACACGCCAGGCCCTTGCTGTTATCAATCCCCATGTATAATTAGTTCATGCACGATATAGCGTTTTCAGTATTCTTTGGTTTTATCTCAATAGTAAGCTTGGGCTGGGTCATTAACCCACGCAAAATGTGGGCAGCTGGCAGCAAACTATTTCCGGCTCTCTATGTAAGTTTCAATAAACAAGAGCCGAGGCCGATTGTCTATAAGGCATATAGATTCACTAGTTTATTCACTCTTTGTTTTACGCTGCTCATGCAGTTCTTCATTTGGTCTAGATGGTAGTAAAGCATCAGTTTCCTATACTTGAATATGTAGCGTTAAGTCACTAAATACTTTTACTATTATGGGTGAGTTTGCATATCTTTCGGAGTGGTTTTCTGCGAAAGGCCGCCAACTATAGCAGCGCACAGAATCAGAATGCCGCTGATTAATTCGTGTGGCGCTAAAACCTCCTGATAGACAAAGAAACCTAATAATGCCCCGAAAGCCAGCTGGGATGACAATATGACACTGGCTATATTGATATCCGAATGCTGGAACCCGTATAAGACTAATCGAGTAGCGGCTATGAGTATAAACGAAAATATAACCGTTGCGATGATAGCAGTTAGACTGACCGTTCGTATTATGTCGTCCGCAGAAAATACAAATGTCAGCGCTATCATAAACACTGCGCCAAGCCCAAACTGGAGTCTCATTATTGCCCACAAATCGACACCTTTCAGCTTTTTAGCTAGTAGATTACACAATGCAGTCGTCGCCCCACCTAATAACCCAAATATAATTCCGACACTTCCGACGAGTATTGATTCAGAATAAAATGCTAATCCCGCCACAGCGAAACCTATGGCCACGAATTTTTTCAATGTAAGCTTTTCGTTTAAGAATATCGTTCCTAGCAAAAATGCCACAAATAGCTCTGTCGCGTTGGAGGTAAATAGCGTATTAGCAATAGTCGTTGACTGCACCGAAAGAGTAAAGAAGAGAATAGCTGTCGCTGCACAAACTGCATACAACACAGCAGGTAACCTTCTATTTCGTGGTATGGATGTCTTTTTGGTCTTTACCTGCGCAAAAAGCATTAATAGTAGCCAGACAATTGCAAATCTAACAGCCACCTGAGCTTGATCGCCCCACATTGTCGACATTTCGCGTACCAGAACATTAGTTAATGCGAATAAAAATGCAGCCCCTAGTAACGCCTCACTGCCACCGATAGATATTTTATATTTGGACATAACTGTTCATGAGTATAGCAAACTATAGTATCTTCGACATGCGCTGTTTAAGCGATTTTAGGCCTGAGTGACTATTGCAGATTAAATTAGTACCCCAGCTAAAAGCATAGATGGCCGTAATTCGCAGCCTTTTGTTTCGTGCGATAAGCCTAGATAATGCCTAATTCTGCGAATACCACATCCGGATCGCCACCATCTTCGAGTATCATACCGTATGCATGATTCAACATATCTTCAAAGTCATCCCCTGCTTCAATTAAATCACGCAGAAAATCCCGATTTACCTCACTTATGCATCCCCTTAATCTGAGAACAAGTACCTCGGAAGACATAGCTAGCGGCTCTAAAGTATTTTTGATTTTGTTATTTATGATAGTACTAATCTCATCAATACCTTCATTGTGTGCGTAAACTTCAGCCCGATCTAGCTCTTCAAGGTAACGCAATAGATTTCCCGCAGATTGGAATATTAGCGCTTTATGAATGATTGCTTCGATTTGTGCTCTAGCATACGCGATACGATCTTTATTAGCCTCTACAATTCCTTCAATCAACTTTGCATATTCAATCCACGCAAGCTTCAGCTGAGAGTCATTAGTATCTGGAGCTATTAATCCATCGATGATTGCAGTTGCGGCATCTTGCAACTCTGGGATATTATAAAAATTCGATCGCTCGATCAATGATTCTAATGTATCGACACTGTCAACAATATGATCATCAGTTTGATCTATCCCTGCATCGGAGTTGCTGTCTGGCGGTTGTTCTTCGAATCTATTACTCATGTATGAATAATACCACTTGCTTATGTACGGCGGAGCATCATGACTGAAATAACATATATTCTAGCTGCCACCTAATGCTTCTCTTATTGATGATATGACTATATCAGGATTGTTCTGTGGAATTAGATGATCATTGCTGCCTGAATCTTGCGCGATGCAGCTCGTCGAAATATTACAAAACTTCTTTTGTCTATCGAATCTCTGTGATGTTAGGATGTACTTAGTTTTGAGTGATTTAAGAGAACTGGCCTCGTCGCGCGCAATAGTCGTGCTTTTAGTTAACGCATTGTACTCTCGTAACATCGTTCTAAAGTTTTTAGAGCTCGATAAAAACCCTACTTGCTCTTTCGTGCGGATATCGTCGTTAGTATAATTAGCGATACTGTTCGCACGCGTGATGCCAAAATATGACTTTGCAAGTTCCAGTGACAAATACACACTTGTCAATGTATCAGTTTTACTAAGTTGCCCCGGCGAGTCACTCGAAAGATCAAAATCAGATTCATGCGAGGGGTCAACTTGGATCAATGCTGATACTTCATCTATATGTCGGACGGTAAACACGCGTGATATAAGCCCTCCATATGAAGCGCCCACCATAACATACGGAGGCTTTATATTATCCTTTTGCAGAACGCTATATAGTTCATCTGCTGAAGTACTCGCATTTCTATCTGATTTCGCTTCATCGCTCCACCCATACCCTGGGCGATCATAGGAACACACTCGCGTTTCTTTTGCTATTTCCGGCTGGACACGGACCCAGTCTAGCGAGGTGCCACTCATACCAGATTCAAGAATGACAGTTTGCGTGCCTTTACCACTACAGTGCAAGTGTATGCTTTGATTATCGTTGATCGTTACTAACCTCCCCGAAGCAAGAAATGTACGATCCTCCTCAGATTCAATATACTTTTCGAATATAGCCGCTCCGATGACAATGAGACTAGTCACTGCAAGAGCAGGGACGATAACTTGCTTACTAAAGAAAGATCTCCATGATAGATTCTTGGGTAAATGTTTTTTTATTTTTATCATGTTTTTATCATACCAAATAG
>SEAL01000012.1 GCA_004145215.1 Chloroflexota bacterium
GCAAAATTTCGGTCACACCAAAACCGCATTTCAACGTTATGATGATCGCGCAGTTCACGAAGAACGGCGACGACTGGTGTAACGTGGCCGCCCGACCCCCCGCCGACTGCTAGTATCTTTATTTTTTTCATGATTATTCTGTTCTAGTTTACTACCAAATGCCGTATAACGCGACAGTTGAAACGCTAACCCAAGTGCACCAGCAATAAAGACCATACTCGTCCCGCCAAAGCTAAGGAGCGGTAATGTTATGCCCGTTAATGGAAAGATACCGATCATCGCCGCAATATTTAGGATAACGTGCGCACCCAACCAGCCGAATATACCGGCAACCAACAACTTTAACCTCATATCAACCAGGTGATCCGCCACTTTTAATAGCCGCAGCAGCAGCGCCGTGAATAGCGCGATAATCACCACCAATCCGACAAATCCAAATGTTTCGCCCATGATCGCAAATACCGAGTCATTAATTGCTTCTGGCAAATAACCCGTCGCCTGCACACTATTGCCAATACCAACTCCAGTTAACCCACCTGATCCAATGGCAATTTTTGCATGTTCAATGTGATAGGTACTGGCATTATCGACCGAAGTCGTGTCCGCCGCCAAGAACGCCGAAATACGTTGAATACGGTGAGGTGCAATCACAATCAGCAGCGCGCCCACTGCCACCAAAATAGCCACCAAAATAGCTATCGTGCGCTTGTTCAGTCCAGCAATCAAAAACATGCTAATCAATATCGCAACAAGCGCGATGCCCGTCCCCATGTCTTTTTGCAGGCCAATGACGAAAAAGATTGCCAGCCCCATAACAATGGCAATTGGTATGAGCGTTTTGTCTCGGTCATTGATCAGACCCTGTTGCGCACGCATCCCTAGGAACCCGGCTGCAAATACGAGTACGCCGAATTTCAAAAATTCTGCCGGCTGCAGGCTGAGTGGCCCTAAGTTCAACCAACGACAAGCACCTAGACTACACTGAACGATTTGGTCAACATGGACAATATTGCCAAATATCACCAGCACAGCACAGGCAGCAAAACCTGCTAATAGTATTTTTACCGCATGTTTTTGCAAAAATTTATAAGAGAATGTGACCACCTGCCAGCGCGACCAGGACGCCGACAAACGCAGCAACCGTCGCAATGACCCAGAATCGCATGGTCACCTTTGTTTCTGGCCATCCCTGAGCTTCTAGGTGATGATGAATCGGCGCAGAAATAAATACTTTACGCTTGAAAACTTTTTTACTAAAAATCTGGATAGCACTTGACCCGGCTTCGACGACGAAGAGAATGCCAATAATCGGTAGTAAAAAGAATGCGTTCGTCATCATTGCAACAACACCCAGTGATGTGCCTAGAGCAAAGCTGCCGACGTCACCCATAAAGAATCTGGCTGGATAAATATTGAACCACAGGTACGCTAGTATCGCGCCGATGACAGTAAAGCAGAATCCTGCCAGCATAAATTGGCCTTGAAGCAATGCAATGATACCGAACGCACCAAAGCTGGCCATCAATAACCCACCAGCCAAACCATCCAAGCCGTCACTAATATTTACCGCGTTACCAGTTGCGACAACAGAGAACGCAAATACCGGAATCATCAACCAGCCGAGTGCGATATCACCAATAAACGGCAAGTGTACAGTATCAAAACCTAGCTTTACCGCAAAGAACCAACCCAGTGCAACACCCAATACGGTAATCATAATGAACTTAAAGCTTGATCGAAGCCCAGCGACGCCAGTTCCGTCACCTTTGATGTTGATAATATCATCAAGCAGACGAACACTAATAGCTTTTCACCTGTTGTGCTTGTTTCGCGTTGTCGCTTCCAAAACTTAAAGCGATATGCCAAAAATGTATAAAAAGGAGTGAGCGCCATAGCAAGCAAGAACGCGAATACACTCAGCAGAAAAGTGCCTATCATTTCTGTCGTCAATGTGTCGAGTGTGATTGTTTCCATAAATTCAATTCCTGTTTATTGTTGCGGTTGCAGCTTTAGATAGTCAATCATCCAATTTGATATATCGGTAAAGATTGGCATTGCATCTCGCCCACCCTGCATGTTCATGTTTTTGCCAGATACTTGCACCATTATGACATACTTTGGCGCCGAATCGCCGCCGTACCCGATATACGAGCCGATCGTCTGATCGTTGCTATATTGACCGTTAACGATTGTTTGTGACGTACCCGTTTTGCCACCGACCTCGTATCCACTTTTGTCACTTTTACTGTAATACACTTGGCGCGCCTCTTTAATCATGCTACGTGCTTTTAGTGACGCATCGGCGCTGATCACATTACTGCGCGTCGCTGCGATCGCACGTTCTTTGAGACTATCGCCATTCATTACGCCAGCGTAGACTGTCGGAGAATAGTATGTGCCACCATTAATGATCGAGGCGAATGCAGCGCAGACTTGCACCATTGTGACGTTCATACCTTGACCAAATGACATTGTCGCGTAACTAACCGCAGCACCGTTTGAATTATCTGGGACGAAACGGCGGCGTTGTTAAACGCATCACCATCCTGGACTTTGGTAAATTCAGCTGGCTTGTAGGTTGGCAGGTTTGCCATCGCCATAATTTTTCCCGTATTTGGATCCATCACCATAACACTACCCTTTTCAGCTTTTGTACGTTGTAATCCAGCAGCAAGTGCTTTTTCGGCATAAGATTGCACATTACGGTCAATCGTCAGTACAACATCATCACCATTCACTGCAGGCTTGTTGATGTTATTGTTGCCAATCGTCAGCGGAACATCACTAACATCTGCAACAGATTGCAGTAACCCGTCTTTGCCGCGCAATCGATCATCAAAGTTAGCCTCTGCACCATACTGGCCCTTTGATTCGGCATTGACGAACCCTAACGTCTGCGCAGCCAACCCACCTTCTGGGTACACGCGCTGTGTCGTTTCCTGGAATCCAATCCCGCCGAGATTTTCTTTCTTGATTAACTCTGCTTGCTTTCGATTCAGTTTTGTACCCAGTATCTGGTATCGAGTTTCGGTCTTTGCCAGCAAGTCATCGACATTTGAACGCAAATTGCCACCAGCAACCTGACGAATCACTTCTTTGATTTGACCGCGATCTTTTTCCTTGATAGTTTTTGGGTCGGCGTATAGCGTATACACCGTTTCGTTCATGACCAGTTTGAATGGAGATGATCCGTCCATCGCGAATATTTCGCCACGTTTTGCCGGAATCGTGTCGCGACGAATCTGTTCTGCATTAGCCTTTGCGACGTAATAATCATGTTGCACAACCTGCAGATAAAATAACCGAACCACAAATATCGCCATCAGTCCGAGGACAACGATGGCGAGAAACTTGGAACGACTACCTTTTTGTAATTCGAGATTCATAGTTATTTGTTGTTAGCGTACATAATCAGTACTAGCTGGTGTTGCCATCTGACGAGCAACACTGCTATTCTGAACGTTTTCGAGCGCTGTCAGACGAGCATTTTCAACTTCCAAATCATCTTTTTTGGTTGAAAGTTCCGCTATCTGTGCATCGATCTTTACTGCCTCGTAATCATACCCTGATGAACGAGTTGCCTGTGTCAAGTATATCAGACCCAGTACGGTTATCATAAGCGCAACTAAAACAGTATGCGCGATAGGACCGAGTTTTACCGATGATGCGAAAGCAACGGTATTCTGGTTGCGATTCCAGCTACTTTGGCGACGACTACTACTGAATTGTTGTGTTCGTTGGTATGACATTTTATTTTTTGTTTTCTATTTATTTATTTTTGTTTTTGTTCGCTTAATCTTTGCAGAGACGGCTTACGTTACCCATCATTGAAGAGACTCTGATTTCTCAGAGTTTTGATTTTGATCTGTCAAATCAAAACGTGTCTCTTGATGATGGTGTAGCGTAAGCTGGCGAACTATACGCTCGCCAGCTTAGCAGATTATTTAACGCGTACAGCGATTCGAGTAGTTTCGACTGATGCGTTTTGTACTGGGATATGGATTGGCATAATTTTGTGCCCCTTCCGATTTTTTGTTTTATTTTTTCACTGCTGCCCGCAACTTTGCGCTGCGTGACCGCGGATTGTGAACGTCGTAATTGACCCCGTCGAGTGGTTTCTTGGTGATAATCTGAAGTTCGGCCTCTAGACCAGCATCCTGCTGTTCTTTTAAGTATCGCTTCACCAATCTATCCTCTAGGCTATGGAAACTGATCACCCCTACTCGCCCACCTTTTTTCAAAAGTGCCGGTAATAATGGCAATACTTCTTCAACCTGCCGCAGTTCTTCGTTAACTGCGATACGGAGTGCTTGAAATGTGCGCGTCGCCGGATGGATTCTTTTCCATGGACCACGATATTCTTCCTTGACCAAATTTGCGAGTTCTTCTGTCGTCGTTAACGGGCGCGCTTGCTTGATTGCCATCGCGATACGTTTTGCAAAACCATGTGGTTCTTCACCGTATTCGCGGATGATTCGCGTTAGTTCGTCGATGCTTGCCGTGTTGACCAGCGTTTCTGCTGATACTGGCTGCCTACGATCCATACGCATATCAAGCGGACCATTACTTTTAAAAGAAAACCCTCGTGTACTCTGATCGAGCTGTGGTGATGACACCCCCAAATCTACAAGTACGATTGAAAATTGCTTGCCCTGTTCGACTAGGCTGCGTGCAGCGCTGACAAAATCAGTGTGAAGCAAAGAAGCCCCCTGCTGCGACAATGGACTCAAACGCTCAATAGCGTAATCATCTCTGTCAACCAGGACGGACTCTTCAAAGTTTTCGGTTGCCTCTAAAAAGCGAGTTGCATGACCGCCATAACCCGCCGTCAGATCGAGATAATTCTCTCCCTGAATGGGCTTTAGTATGTCTAGCGTCGCGTCTAAAAGAACCGGAACATGTAATTGTGGTGGATGTTCGTTTATACTCACTTCTCTACTATACCATTTCTGACATAAAGAGAAGATCCACATAGTCAAGTTGACGATGTGGACTCGAGATCACCTATCTGATAGTTACACTGTTTGTTTTCGCAAGTGTGTTTGTTTTTGTGTAATAAGTGTCCGATCACAGCTGTATTACTGTGTAATCCATAATGTGTGATCGGTTGAGAGACTTATGTGTGAGGTGGAGTTTTTTTGGGAGGTGTGTTTTAGAGGAAGGTGCAATGGGTCTTTTTTTGATGATGTGGTTCCCACAGGTTTCCACGTGTAACTACCAGATAGTTGATCTCGAGAGTGTTTCTTTGATCTGTTGATTTGTTAAAGTACTGCAAATCTACCTCGGCTATGTTTCAAGCTCTGGATTCATGATGCGCCAATAGGCACCCGCCCTAACTGCTACAAGTTCCCTGTCAATTCCTGCGTACTCGAGCAGGTGCTGCTCGATTGTTACTCGACCTTGTTTGTCATCGAGTAGTACATCGGTCTTTCCTCGTCGAAACCGTACATTTAAATTAGCAACTGTCTCGTCGAGAATACTGCCATTTAGTGCTGGTTCGACTTCCCTGTCCCACGTTATCTGTGGGTACATGTGGAGGTACTTGCCAAAGCCTCTAGTGATTACGACGCCGCTAGAAAACTCATCACGTAGCTCGGTTGGTATCGTCAATCGACGCTTATCATCCAGCTTTCGTTCAAAATAATCTATGTTGGCCACCATATCCCCTATTCGGTTTGGTTAGGTTGTTTGGTTTTTTAATGAAGAACTTTATGATCTTCCAGTGGTTTTTTTGTTTTTGTTCTTGCCACTGGACTTATCATACTACCCACAACTACCCACTACAACCCCTAATTTTGACAAAATAACATTACGCTGTTCTGTTATCCACAGAAATGTGGATAACGCTCGCGTTTAACAGATATAAATCAAACACCACACGAACTACCTCGTGTGGTGATTTTAGCTATGATATTAGATTGTATTAGCGGGCGAACAAGAACGCTGCGACCTGGTAGTCATACACAGTTGTTACCTGCAGTGCGATCCATGCAGTCAAAATAAACATGTTTACGGCAAGTGATACGATAAGTAATGCAGTTTTTGCGTCTTTGTCAGCCTGTGTCGGTTCGACAGGAGCAATTGCGATTGCTTCGGTGACAGTTGCTAGTTTTTTGGTGATGGTAGTTTTTGTTTTATGTGTCATGATATATTAATATTAGCATAGTGTTTATGTTTTGTCAATATAGTAGTATGGCAGTGGAAATAATTTTTAATTAGTTTGTGAATATATACCTATAAATCAATTAGGGTCGTGGTAATGCCTTCAAGCATTACCACGACCCCGCTGCCCCGCCTACCTACTAGCCAAAAAAGCCGACTTAAAACCTAACTTCACGCTCACCCAGTGAATAAGCGCAAAGAAAGCCTCTGCACGACGCTGACGACGAACCTCGTCCATCCTTATCATCGAATCGATCTCGTGGTCGATACGACCATGGTGAGGGATGCCTGAAAGGTAATACAGCACCAGTGCACCATATCGGATCTGATCATATCGCACTCGATCCTTCGTGCTGCCGTCTCTGGCAATAGTGCCCTCCGGGCCGTTGCACATCGTGACATAGTCATCAACTTTCTTGACATAGCCGTTGTTGGCGAAAATCAGGTGACGCGCAAAAGCGCGAGTTTGTATCAATTGAATACCTAAACCTCGACTTGCCCAGATCCCACTATACCGAGCCTCGCACACCTTTCGCCATGCGTATATCAGTGTCACCCAAATACTGGCATGGATGACATTGATTGTCATCAACGTAGTATATACCCAGTAAGTCGATGAACCCGTCAATACAAGCGCGAGCGCAGCGCACACGAAAATAACCGATGCCATTAGTAAAAAGATGTCATGTCGACGATACCAGCCCGCAAGCCTCCACTGGCCAATAGCTAGCAGAATTCGCTGTGAGCGCGTGGTACCAGAGATGTACATGCATAGGTTCTCGATGAACATTTACTTCTCTCTCTGTAGTAGGAGTAAGACTAAGCATATTATATCATTATACAAACCATCTATCAAACGGTCTGAAGTACTATTAGCGGCTTATGACATCGAATAGTGACGTCACTGCAGTCACATTATCCGGTATGTCACCGATTTGTGCTGGCAGTGCGTTTTGCAGATCAAGCACATGAAAGCCGTACGAAGGTAATGGTGGGAAATCAGCAAAGCTTACTGCTTTGTCGTCAATCAGTACAATCAAATACGACGCTCCCCCGCCCAGTTCTTGTGGAATCGCAAAAGACTCATCGTCTAATTGCCATGTGCTGATCAATGCACCTTTACGTTTATTGGTCGTCACGATATGCGGCACGTGGTTGAATCCGGCTGCGGATAATTTCAGCCCTTGCCACAATGGGTTACCATATGTGAGGATGCCATATCGCTCGCCGCGTGAGTCGAGCAGTTCAGTTAATTCGCTCGCACCTGGTAGTAACATATCCAATGATCTGGACTCGTGAATGAACCGCTTTACCAAACTATCCCATTGATCCAGTTGGTCGTGCTCCATCAGATAGCTACGGACAAACCCAGCGGTATCAAACGAATCACCACGTTTTTTGACATCCGCATCAGCGGCTTCGATGATGCTACGCGGAATCGCCAAGAACTCTTCGGATACCTGAATGAATACTTCTAATAACTTGTCAGAGTCGGCTAGTGTCCGGTCGAAATCGAGTATATAAAATTTATGCATTGCTGTTTTTTGTGTGATCGTACAGTTCTAATATTGCCAGCGCGACCGCATTCGAGTCATGACGGATCAGTGTACGTGACGCCGCGATTGGGTCAGAGCTATTACTATTTTGCCAGATCGAACCCGATAGCAAGTTTGCACCTGCTGCGATATATGGCGCATCGTCCAGAACAGATTGGTCATACTTCACACTTTTTTCATCGGCCTTTGCATATTTTTCTAATAGATCATCTGTCGGAGATTCGGTATTGTACAACACGGCATCCAGAAATGGTTGTCCTGCCAAGCGTTCGATTTCGGCCGCAAAATCAGTCACCGTATACCCATCGGTCTGACCTGGTTTTGTCACGAGGTTACAGACATATACTGTGAAGGCTTTGGTTTTTGCCAGCGCGTCACCAATACCAGGCACAACCAATGCAGGTGCCAGGCTTCCGTACAAGTTACCCGGCGCTACAATAACAATATCTGCAGATTCTATTGCTCGCACTGCTCGTGGGTTCGGCGCGGCGTTTGGCTCCAACCAGAACTCGGGTTTCTCGCCAGCAAAATCCATATCGGCAATTGCAAATTCACCGCGCGTCTCGGTGCCATTAGCGCTCCGCATCGCCAATTTAACGTTCGTTAGCGTGATCGGTTCAACAACTCCAGTAATATTCAATACTTCACTTGCCATTTCGACACCTTTGCCAAAATCACCCGTCATTTTTTCGAGCGCTGTCAAAAACAAGTTGCCAAACGCATGACCCTTCAAACTGCCTTCGTCGAATCGATAGTTAAATAAATCGCGAATATCAGGCGTTCGACTGAGCGCCACTAGGCACTGACGGACATCACCAGGAGGTAGGGCGCCTAATTCGTCGCGCAGCACGCCAGTGCTACCGCCGTCATCCGCCATGTTAACAAGTGCTGCAATTTGATTCGTGTGGTCTTTCAGTGCAGACAGCAATGTAAAGCTACCAGTTCCCCCACCGATTACTGCGATCTTTATTTCGGTTCTCGCAAAAGGTTCTTTCATTTTGTTTCGCTCCGTAATTTTTTAATAACTTTGGCAAACCAAATCGCACTCGGACGTGGCGTTCGCTTCATCGTATCGTAATCGACGGCTATCAATCCAAATCGTGGCCACTTACCCTTATCCCATTCAAAGTTGTCTAGTAGGCTCCAATGTAAATAGCCCTCTAGCTTGACGCCGTGTTCCATCGCTTTTTGCATCCCCATGATCGTTTGCGTTATCCACCATTGTCGGTGTTCATCGCGGGAATCAGCCAAGCCGTTTTCGGTGATTAGTATCGGTAGATCATACTTGTCGTGCAGGCGTTCGAGCGCCTGTTGGATATTTGCAGGACTCAAGTCCCAGCCTAGGTCACTTAACTTTTCGTCAGGATTATGTATGCGATAGCCATATACCCGTTGGCTGAAATAATAGTTCATCCCAATAAAATCGCAGTTTTTCACAACTTTTTTCAACAAATAGTCATCCTGAAAATGCTGCATGATATCAGTCGTCTTTCGGCTGAGCAATGCATCATCGCCCGCGTAAAAATAATTCGAGTTTTTGGCGATTGAGACTTTGTAGCGGCGGTTTAACCCATGGATAACTTTCGCCGTCTGATTATGTGCGTATGCCAAATTATTAAATATAGTTCGTAACTTTCGTTTACTTGATACGTTTGGCGGCCAATGGCCCAAATAATAGCTTTCAAACGCGTATACCTCTGGTTCATTAATCGTGATGATCATTCTGACATTGATACCCAATTCGCTGATGATCTTTTCGGCAAAGCGGGTAAAGTACTGGACATTTGCACGTTTTTCAAATCCGCCCATTTCTGCAAACCAAACAGGTAGCGTGAAGTGAAATAGCGTTACGATAGGTTCGATATCCCGTTTTTTCAGTTCAGTGATGTATCGTTTGTAGTGTTCGATTGCTGCCGCGTCCCAACTACCCTCTTTGGGTTCGATGCGTGACCATTCGACGCTGAATCGAAATGCGTTCATGTTCAGATGTTTCAAAATCTCAAAATCTTTTTCGAACGCATCGTAATGACCACTTGCAGCACCCGAAATGTAGTTATCAGGGTTAGTCGCTTGCTTTTCGCTATATTCCCAGCTAGCGAGATCATGATAATGATACTGTGACTGTGCTGCAAGAGACTTCGCGTTTTCTAGCTCCCAAACCGACCACTGGTTATGGTTATCGCCCTCAACTTGATGTGCAGCAACCGATGCACCCCACAGAAAGTTTTTTGGGAATGATTTCCCTGTTTGTTTGTCAGTCATGTTTCTCTATTATAGCAAACAAGAGTTTAGTATAATGAACCATATTGATGTTTAGTTTTTTCCTCCGTTCCGTTTGGCGACTAATTATACTTGCAATCGGAGCCAGTTTTATCTATCTAACCGTAGAGGTTTTCCCCTATGTCGACGGTAGGCTGCCGCTCTTTTTCGTGCTGCTCATCGTTTATTGTCTATTTGCTTATTTGATAATTCCCGCGCTGTTCCGTCTGTATCATGTCATCGTCAAACATGATCATATTCCACTCTACGTTACAACGCCCGATGGATGGGCATCTGACCCCGTTAACTTGGCTATTATTTGCCGCGACAAGGCGCAACTGCAGCAAGCGATGAGTGATGCAGGATGGTACGAGGCAGAACCGGCAACATTAAAAAATGCAATCCGCGAAGGACAGTCAATTTTATTCAACACTGCCTACCCTGCCGCACCGGTTAGTACTTTATATCTATTCAACCGCAAACATGACATCGCATTTCAGCTACCGACAAATGATAAACTAAGCGCCCGCACACGTCATCATGTGCGATTCTGGCGCCTAGAAGAACCTCAGCCAGAAAAACACGATCATAACCATTTCGATTTTTGGAGCAAAAAGTTATTTAAATGGTTCCACCCCGAACGCGAAATCTGGATTGGTGCATGTACAGAAGATTTCAGTCCTATCGGCATCCGTTGGCGAACGGGTACAATCACCCACGGCGTGAGCCATGAATCAGACAAAGAGCGTGATTTTATCGTGCAGACACTGCGAAAAAGCGGCAAATTAGCCGGCAAAACGTATGTCAGTGAAGCTGGTGACGAACTGCGGTTCCGCGGACAGCAGTTCCGTACGTTCTACGTCAGTGACGGCAGTATCAAAATCGTTCGATTGAAATAATAAATCTTAGTCGGATCTGGGGTTCGGGGCTACGAAACAGCGTCTTCACCAAAATGTTTTTGCAGTCGCATAGTGATGCTTCCCTCGTGACGACCCAGTTTTTTACTCATATCCTGCAGTGACACGCCGTTTTGAAAGTCCTGCTTGAGCACTGCGTCATCGTCATCTTCCCATGGCATGTACGCTTTTGGGTGAATTTCGCGCATCTTGGCTATTTTTTCAGCCCATCCACTGCTGCCCGGCATTGCCTTTTTCGGAGGTGGCGCCATTTTTCGCTTTGATGCTTTTTCGGACAAATGTTCAAATCGTTTTCGATCAGACGCAGCACGTGAACGCAGATCGCCGTCGATATTCTGCGCATCTTCGCTGACCTGCAGTGCAGTACGGTTAATCCCGGTTAGGTATAAGTTCTCTAGGTTCTTCACACGACTGAGCGCGACATACCCCATGCCTTCGACGAACGCCTTTCGTAGATCAATACGTGCAGCATCGAGTGTCATGCCCTGGGATTTGTGGACTGTTATCGCCCATGCTAGGCGTAGTGGAATCTGCGTGATGCTCGCGCGCTTTTTGTCACCGTCGCGCAGCTCCCAGCTATCTGGAATCATACTGACGGTTTTGCCATTCTGAAATTGTACCATCGGATATTCCGTCACCGGTTCGAAATCAATCACCGTCCCAATACTACCGTTTGCATATTTTCGGTCAGTCGCATTTTTGACCGCCATAACCAATGCGCCTTTTTTCAGTCGCAATGTTGCAGGCGCCAATACCGATCGCTGCAGGTTTTCAACATAATTAGCCGACCCCGTCGTTGTCTGTGTGTAAAACAATTCATCACCATCTAGTTCATCTAAGCGGGAATCATTCATACGATCAACATCGATGTTCACTGTATGAAGTTCGGTCAACACCTGACCTTTTGGTGGCGCAACTTCAACACGTGCGAGTAATTTTTCGGCATGGTGACGTCGAATCTCACCTGCACGCAGTGCATTCAAAATATCCAGCAGCACTTCGTCATCCTGGCGATGCTGTTCTTCTAAGTAGCAAATCACTGGCTCTAATTCTCGCCAGACGTTGCTATGCACAACAAACCCACCGCCGCGTGAATCACCCCGATTAATTGGCGGTAATTGGAAAAAATCGCCTGACATAATAATCTGGATTCCACCGAAAGGAATATCCGGCTTCTTGCGCACCAGCCGGCAAGCTTCATCCACCATATCTAAACGATAATCATGCAGCATGCTGATCTCGTCGATAATCAAGACATCAGTTTTTTCGATAATTTCGCGGCGACCCTTTGCGACATGGTCGGCAAACCCGCTCGGCAGCTCATCTAGAACGCCAATACCTGCCCAGCTATGGATAGTCGTACCGCCTAGGTGTGTCGCCGCCAGCCCTGTCGTTGCCGTTACGGAAACGTGTTTACCGTCGGCTTTGGCAAATTTAATAAACTGGTTCAACACAAACGTTTTACCGGCACCAGCCGGCCCAGTTAGCAGCACACTTTCACCCGAAAGCATGATTTCTAGCGCAATCCCCTGTTTCATTACTCTTATTGTATCACCCTTGCATGATAGACGTATATTGCTTATGATTAATCACATATGAAGCGTTTTTCTGGATTTACGATTGTCGAACTGGTAGTGGTGATTGCAGTTATCGGAATTCTAGCGGCGATCGTCACCGTCAACCTGAATGCAACCGTCGTCAGGTCAGAAAATGCAACACGAGTCGAAGAGGTAAACCAGCTAAAGAGCTTGTTTGAATTATACAAATCACGCTATAAAACATATCCAGAAGTCGCATTAAATGCGAATCCGAACCTCAACTTTTATTGTATCGGCGAGGGATTTCCTACTATCAGTGGCGAACAACGCTGCCGTGATGTTAACAACGCAACCTACAAAGCAACGGTTAATGCGGCATTGAACGCTGATCTAAAAAAAGTTTCCGGCGGAGCATTGCCAAAAGTAAGCGGCACACTCGTCGGTGGTGCACTCGGGCCATTCGTAGAATTTACGAGCACAGGCATCAGAATAAATGCGGTCGTCGAAGATACTTCGACGACCTTTTGTCCCGAGAATGGCCTGCAACTAGATTATATTGAGGCTTCTGCGAAACGCGCACTCTGCTATACGTCATTGACGTACTAGTGGATAAATGACTATCCTCGAGGTGGCTCGCCCTCTGCTTCGTCCAGTAATTTTTTACTCTTTATTTCGTAACGCTTACCGGTGATTTCACTCGTAATATAGTCTTCGTTAATCAAGTTTACGAACGTATCAAGATCATTACCGTCCATAATAATGATCGCACCGTTATCATCAGTCATCAGCTCTAGTTGCATCGAATCAGCATATTCAATTGCCTGTTCCTGCGTGACCGCACCGATTTCCATTTTCTGTAATTTGTTGACAATCTTTTTTCGGTCACGAACCAAAGTCTGCAAATCAAGCCCGTCAGGGAAGCTTAGCGTAAATAATTTTTCGATTTCTTCGACTTTTTTATCAGCCAAAACTTGCTTTTTATATTCATAGTTAAATAGTTTTTCAAACTTACCTTGATTGAATACGAAGATGTCTTTGTCGATAATCAGAACTTGATTATCATCAGGAATCTTTAGGCCAACTTCAGCCTGGAACGCGCCGAATTTGCCATCACGGAATTCCCATGCAGTCGCACCTTTCAGGACGCTCCCCTGCGAAATCTGCTTGATACTGTAGAATACCTTGTCAGGACTATCCTTGTGAGAAAACTTCGCAACAATACCCTTGATTCGTTTGAATTCGTGCTCCTGTTCGCTAAATTCAACCATATCGTGTCGTTCATGTTCGATCAAGTGAATCAATGTTTCGGCGCGACCAACCTTTTCTAGGTCGGTTCGCAGCAATACATTTTCTTCACCGTCGCTCATTTCAAAATCACGAACCGCTAGGCCGGTACCGGCGCCCAAGTTGACGAAATTAATCAGGTCAAATAGAAACAGCGGCTTGATCTGCGCATTCAATTCAGAAGAAAAATTCGTTGTGTACGGGGTATAGTTTTTGTTGAACAAGAAAAACTCAACATCAAGTTCTTTTTTAACACCGTCGGTGTTGTTCGCCCACAAGAAAATATCTGTGTGATCAAGCGTGTGCGTCTGCTCGGCTACCTTTGGCGTTTCTTCAGTTTCCGTGACTACAGACTCTTCTTTTACCTCTGGAGTATCTTCGGCAATATCAGTAGTTTGTTCTATTTCTTCAGGGGTTTCAGGTTCCATATTCTAACTTTCTTTTGATTTACAACTCGTTTTCGCTGTACGAAAGCTCTCCCCTGTCTACGCGCCCCATCATCTCTCTCATTTCAGCGGCTAGCAGTGAAAAATCACCTTCATTGACGGTTGCGAATTCCTGCTCCACTGCCAATCTCCCGGCTATATCGTCCGGCACATATACATTATCAAGGTTCAAGTCATCTAGCTTTACGTATGAATCGTTTCCAAAACTATGCTTTCGCATAGCAGACGTACCATCTTCGCCAGCTTTAAACGTATATACCTGTCGAAGCGTTCCTCCATTAGAGCCCATATCTTCGACAACTAATCCATGAATAATTTTCATAGAATCAATATCACCGCCGGAGGTTGAGGCAAATACAGCGTATGTTTCTTTGTATATCGAGCCGAACGGTTCGCCACTCCACACGTCAGCAGCTCGATAGTGCGAAATAGGACCAACTCGAAACTGCTTGTTTCTAGGGCTTCGCCGCAGCTGGTCATGTCTGTACGCAAATAAAACACATTCTCTCCCAAAATCTCGCACCCGCTTTGGTTGCAGCGCCTGCACTACTTCTCTATTAGCACCAAAAGTCTCTTTACTCACAAAAACAATCCATTAAATGTACACAGCACTATATACATCCGTCAGTTTGATGTCAAGATTCCCAATCGAAAGTATGTCCAAAATGCCCATAGCGTGCCGTTGCTTCGTATATAGGTCGCTTTAGATCGAGGCGTCGTATGATGCCATTTGGCGTCAGGTCAAACCCAGTTATCTGCTCTGCTTCGCCGTCAACAATCACTGTTTGCTCAAGCGGCTCGGCGACACCGATCGCATA
>SEAL01000013.1 GCA_004145215.1 Chloroflexota bacterium
TATTATGGCAAAAAAGATTATCGGTAATCTAAAACTACGTATCCCAGCTGGCCGTGCGACTGCAGGTCCTCCTGTAGGTTCAACACTTGGTCAATGGGGCCTCAACATGATGGATTTCATCAATCCATTTAACGATGCAACAAAAGCAGACATGGGCAAGGACGTCATCGTTCACATCCAGGTCTACGAAGATCGAACGTTTACATGGAAGTCACTTGGTCAGCCAGTTGACGACGCAATCCGTGATGCAATTGGCATCAAAAAGGGTAGCGGAAAACCACATGCTGAAAAAGTTGGCAAAATCACTCGTGCACAGTTAGAAGTTATCGCTGAAGCAAAGAAAGATTTTTTGAACGGCAATGACATGGACGCTCGCGTCAAAACCATCGCCGGAACTGCTCGTTCTATGGGCGTTGAAGTAATCGACTAATCATTGGTTAACGCACAGTAAAATACACGCATCCATACGGGTGCGTGTATTTTGATATAACAGATTGCGAGTGCAGTATATTCGTGGTATAATCAGCATACAATCAATCAATGTTGGGAGGCCTAATGGCCGTTATCACCACAGAAAGGGTTTACACCTATGGCAAAAAAAGCCGAATTGCTTGAACAAGCAGCTGAATTAAAGTTGGAAGTAAGCGAAAAGAATACAATTGCTGAAATCGAAGCAGCAATCGCGACAGCAGGAGCTGTTGACGTAGAAGCAGAAATCGTAAAAGAAGAAAAAGCGACAGCAAAAGCTGGTAAGCGAAGCGAAAAATCACTTCGTGAAGCTGAAGAACTTGCAGAAAAAGAAGCTCGTAAGGAAGCAGGCGACACTGCGCCTCAATCAGACGAAGCAGAATCTAACATGAAAAAAGGCCCACGCCCTGTCGTACGTCCACGCATCGAACGTCGTGGCAAAAGCTACCGCAAAGTTGCTGAACATGTTGATGCAACAAAATCATACCCACTTGCAGAAGCATTGGAAATTGCAACAAAGACAAACCCTTCAAAATTCGATGCAAGCGTTGAAGTACACGTTCGCCTAGGAGTTGATCCTCGTCAAGCAGACCAGAACGTTCGCGCAACCGTTAGCCTACCCAACGGTACAGGTAAAACTGTTCGTGTTGCTGTATTTGCACCTGATGCAGAACATGCAGCCGCTAAAAAAGCCGGTGCTGATGTTGTTGGCGATGAAGCATTCATCAAACAACTAGAAAAAGAAGAGCTAAACTTTGATATTTTGGTCGCAACACCACAATACATGCCAAAACTAGGTAAATTTGCCCGTTTGCTTGGCCCACGTGGTTTGATGCCAAACCCAAAGAGCGGCACTGTTGCCACTGACGTTGCAAAGGCTGTTACCGAAGCAAAAGCTGGTAAAGTTGAATACCGCGTCGACAAACAGGCGATTGTTCACCTAGCTATCGGTAAAGTTTCATTCGGTGCTGATAAGCTAGCTGAAAATGCAAAAGCATTCTTCGATAGCTTGCAGTCTCAGAAGCCTTCGAGCATCAAGGGAAGCTACGTACGAACTACTTCGATCAGCACCACTCAGGGTCCTGGTATCAAAGTAGACAACGTCGTTAGCTAATTCTGACCACTACTTTCAAAAACTCCCTCACATTACGGGGGAGTTTTTGTTATGATAATATGAATGGCACGAACGGGACTGACTACCGCGAAAAAGCGATTGCGCGCAACCTATATCCACCACATCCTCTGGGGAGGACTGTGTTTGCTGTTACTAGGACTACTAATGGCGGTCTGGTTTCATACCCAGGAATTAAATCGTCAGTCACAACTATTAGAACAACGCATCGCGCTGCAGTCACAAGCACCCTGCACGGCAAGGGATTCATGGGAGTCTGATACGACAAAATCCTTTACAATAAATTCAAATGATACTAATAGGACTTATTTAGTACATCTGCCAAAAGACTTTAAATCAACGCAGTATTACCCAGCAGTATTATTCTTTCCAGGCAAGGGTGGGTCAGCAAACGATGGTGAACGCGTATTCAAGCCGAGTGGCGTTCCTGCGATAGCCATATTCCCACAACCAACAATTGGTAAAGACAATGTCTATTCATGGCAGGGGGCGCCGTATTCTTCGGGGTCAGATGACGTACGGTTTGTCGCAGACATACTAGATCGAATCAGCGGACAGTTATGTGTATCACGATCGCACATCTATGCCGCTGGTATGTCTAATGGTGGCGGAATGGTGTCGCTACTGTCATGCCAAATGCCCGATAGAATCGCTGCATTCGGTATCGTTGGCGGTGCGTTCTACTATCCAACATCAGACTGTACGCCAAAAGCGCCTGCGCCAGTCATTAATATCCACGGAGACAAAGACAACACTGTACCGTATAACGGATCGTTGCAGCGGCGTTTGCCAAAGATTGACGAATGGGCCGCGTATCGCGCATCAAAAAATGGCTGTAGCGTCCGGCCATACATAGCGTCCACGACAACCAGCATTACTACGACCTGGCAATTTTGTCGTGATAACGCCACAGTTCAAAATGTAAAACTACTCGGTGTTGGGCATGTATGGATGACAAATGCTACCGAAACAATTTGGAATTTCTTTAGAACACAGTCACTATAACGAAAAATCCCCGCGATAAAGCGGGGGGTGGGGTCGAGGTGCCATTCGACACCCCGACCCCATTCCGAGCGCGTCAAAGCGGAGTACTCCACCTTTGCAGCTGCCTCGCCAAAGTTGCCGAATCGAACAAGAGCGGCAAAACTGCCGAGCCTTACTTTGGTGTCATCACACCTCATCGCAGCAGTCATCCTATTTTCCAATCTGTCGTAGGTAATTCAAACTATACTCTTTCTATATAGAAAAACAAGTATTTTCCACTATTTTCTAGTAGACTGGTTGACAGGGTGGGTGAACATTTCGAGTTTACCCCTAGTACACTGGAGTTGACATGGTGCATACACCATACGAAGACTTGCTTCGGCTCGTCACCGACAGCGGAGCAATCAAAGCGGACCGCACTGGAACTGGAACACGAAGTATCTTCGGCCATCAAATGCGATTCGACCTGTCGGAAGGATTTCCGCTGATCACCACAAAAAAGGTTCACACGAAATCCATCATCTACGAGCTTCTATGGTTCCTGAAAGGGGACTCGAACGTCAAGTGGCTACAGGAGCGTGGCGTCACGATCTGGGATGAATGGGCAGACAAGGAAAGCGGCGAACTGGGCCCCATTTATGGAGTACAGTGGAGGGCTTGGCCGACGCCGAACGGCGGGTACGTTGATCAAATCAGCCAAGTCTTAAATACGCTGAAGCAAGATCCGGATTCACGCAGGATGATCGTATCAGCGTGGAACGTGGGAGAAATCCCTCAGATGGCTCTGCCGCCATGCCATGCGTTTTTTCAGTTCTACGTGGCTGATGGTAAATTGTCTTGCCAGCTGTACCAGCGCAGCGCCGATCTGTTTTTGGGAGTACCGTTCAACATTGCCAGCTATGCACTGCTGACACATATGATCGCCCAGCAGGTGGGTCTGGGCGTTGGTGACTTCATCTGGGCTGGCGGTGATTGCCACATCTATGACAATCACCGGGACCAGGTCCGTGAACAGCTGAGTCGCAAGGCATTTGCGTACCCGACACTGGAATTGGCTCCTCGAGACTCGATTTTCGATTACCAGTTCGAGGACGTGAGCATCGTCAACTACCAGCATCACCCGGTCATCAAGGCGCCGGTCGCAGTCTAGGGACACGCCCAGCCCCGGTCAGATTCATGCAAATTGGATTTGGCCGGGGCTATTGTACTTTCATGAGCGCATGTACGTTACGAATGAGTACGAAAAATCATTATTATCGTCTGGATCAAAATGCACTCTTGATCCCGGCTGTTCAGACCAGTTATTTTGCAGTTCTGGAAAATGTGCATCGACGCCTTTAAATTCAGCATGCACTTCAGTTGCATGCACCAGATCAACCAGAGGAACTGATTGCCTATACACTTCGCCGCCGCCAATAATAAATGTTTGGCGACCTACTTCAACTGATTCTAAAGCTTGATCGAGTGTATGCGCGACAGAAATTCCCGTATCCTGGATTGCACGCCTCGAAAGTACAATGTTTTGTCGATGAGGAAGTGGCCGTCCGATCGATTCATATGTCGCTCGACCCATAATCACTGCAGCTCCTAACGTCAACTCGCGAAAATGCCGCATGTCCGCTGGCAGCTGGCCAGCCCATGGCAGATCACCTTCGATTCCAACGCCTCGATTCATGTCATATGCTACAATCAACTGATTCATGAAACTATCATAGCATTCATCTTCCATGCTACAATCGATATAGATTCAGGAGAGGGTACGTGCGCGATATTCGTTGCGCAGCAACTACTTTGATATATCCAGGAGGAAACTATGGCTGAGAATCAGACGGCAACTAACGAATATTATCCAACCGTCAGTGCGGTTATCGTTCATGACGATAAAACACTACTGTTGCTCCATACGCAACATAATCTATGGCTAGCACCGAGCGGTCATGTGTTTTTAAATGAAACACCTATCGACGCAGTTTTTCGACAAACTGCCGCCGATACGGGGATTACCGACAATTACCTAAAGGTTCTGGTGCCGTATTCTGACAACATGGCGTTTGAACGTGAAGCGACGAATAACACGACACAACCTGTGCCGTTTGACATCAATGTCCACGCCGAAGCCGGTAATCAAATACCGAAATAAAGACCGCTATTGCTGACGAGACAATCGTATGCGTCCCATACAACCCAGATAACGTATCCGAAGCCAGCCTTGATTTTACGCTGGGCCATTATTTTTTCAAACAAGAGTATCAGGAAGACGCAAAGGTCTATAATCCGTTCGATAAAGGTGACGTCGATCGCTATTTCAAAGGTCCGCTTGAGGCCCAGTCACACAAAGAATGGTGTGACAAAAACGGCTACAAACTTTTCGAAAACATCCCCAAAGACCACCCTATCATTGTTCTGCGTCCTGGTGAACGCATTCTAGCGCATACCCATGAGTTTGTCGGTATACGTACCCATGGCGGCGCGTGCGAAGTAAAATCACGCAGCAGCTGGGGGCGAAACGGTGTTGCCGTTTGTTTTGATGCGGGTTGGGTAGACCCAGGTTATATTAACCGCATCACGTTAGAAATTTATAACTTGAATATGCACGAATCGGTTGTATTGCCTGTTGGCGAGCGTGTCGGTCAATTGATATTTCACAAAACAGGCCCTGTCGATGGTGATTATAGCGATGGCCGTGGTGGCGTCAGCGGTAAATATCAACACACAAGCGACCTAGATGAATTAATCCGTACATGGAAACCAGAAGATATGCTGCCACGCGCCTACAAAGATTCGCGCAAAGCACCGCCAATAATTAAGGGGCTGGGAGAGGGAATTAAATAGTATGTCTGAACGTGGAGTATTTATCGCTATTGAAGGTGGGGATGGCTCTGGAAAAGCGACGCAAAGCGAACACCTTAACAAACATTTATCCAGCAGGTTAGGAGAGAGGGTACTTAAGACAACATTCCCTCGATACACGCAAGATTCTGCCGTGTATGCTGAGCGATATTTAAACGGGGAATATGGCCCCGCGGACAGTGTATCTGCGGATCTTGCCTCATTAGCATTTGCAATCGATCGGTATGCCGGCAGTCATGACATACGTGATCATCTAGCAACCGGCTCTGATGCAGTTGTTATCAGTGATCGGTACATGGGATCAAACCTGGCGCATCAGGGAACAAAAATCAGTGACCCATCAGAGCGCAAAGAGTTTTACGAACGAACACTAAAAACCGAGTACGAGGTTCTCGGCATTCCGCGCCCCGACATAAATGTCGTTTTACTTGTACCCACGGACTTAGCACAGGCTAATGTTGATAAAAAGGACGCACGTTCGTACACGCTTCTCAAGCGTGACGTTCACGAAGCGGACGCATCTCATTTGGACAGAGCTAAACTGAACTACGAAGAATTGTGCCTGCTGTATCCTGATGAGTTTACGCCGATCGTCTGCATAGACGAACATGGACAGCTACGAACTATCGAAGATATTCAGATGGAGATTCGTGAAAAGATAAACCAGACAACTCGGTTAAGTATCTAGATTGTATCACTATCGGCACTTAAGGTAGGAGCTATCTTCAGTTTATCAGCGCGCGTACTGTAATATGTCGTTAAAAGCGGAATCGCCCATTCAGGCTTATCTTGCATGCCACCGTCAATGCTAGTGCCTCGCATGCCAACGTAGGCTTCGAGTGCATCTCGCAAAGCGGTGGACTCTTCCGAATAATCGTAATCTTTGTCTCGGTCTGCTACTGTTTTGTGCTCTGCGCGCATTTTCCTCTTTAATCGAAGAGGCATGTCAGCTGATGCGTAATCGAGCAGCAGACAGTTACGAATAATAGTCATTATTTCACCGTTATAGTGCGTACGAATAATACGCTTACGCTCGACCATAACGCCGTTTTCATCGAACATCTTTATCTTATACTTTGGATCTGACTTTTCGCGTCGAGTTTGCGCAACCCCTGAATCAATCGAATCTCGAACAGGTGTGTCGATAACTGATTGCGTATCCCACTGCGCAACATGAGTTTTGCGCGCTATTTCTACCGCACCGAACGCTGGATGCTCGTGCAACATCTGTATCATAGCAGCGGGGGAACTGTCGCCAGCGATTTCTGTAGCATAACGTTCGCGTATTTCACTCGATATATACTCGTGGCTATTCCTATCCGATTGGTCAGCAATCGTCGCCATTAGCGCTCGACTGGCAAGTGAATACATCGCGTTATCCTGCAGCCGGTTTGCCGAACCTTCGATGACATTGATGGCTCGTAGGTACGAGCTAGGACCGAGAGTGGTCCTCGTACCATCTTTGTCGTCAACGATTTTTCTGGATGGCGCCCAAGCATCAATAGCTATGGGGTGATGGTCTGCTGTAGTGTATTCTGTCGGTTTTTGTTCGGACATTATATTTTTATTATACTACTTTTATAAATATTAGTCAATAGAGATCCGATGTTGACATTTTTACGATCATTCCCTATAATTCATTCAGACATTACCAGAGACAGTAGCAGTAACGAGCAATCAATACTTAATTCGCTACCGAGGTGTATATATTCTATACGATAACCTACTAACGTCTTTGGTAATGCGAGCGCCAAAGACGTTTTGTTTTTCGCTCACATTACCGGTACATTGACAATTCGGTCGAATAATTAAAACAATCAAAGGAGACATTTTATGGCAATTACTCGCGATAAAAAGAACGCTTTGGTTGCTGAGATAAGCGAATTGCTTGCTGATTCAAAAATGGCTGTGTTCGCACAGTACCAGGGACTATCTGTCGCCGATGTTCAAGAACTTCGACGTGCAGCCCGCGAATCAGGCGTTGTTATCAAGGTGGTAAAAAACCGTTTGGTACGCGTCGCTCTTGAAGCAAATGACACATACAAAGGTATCGATACATCTGCATTAACTGGCCAGCTGCTTTACGCAGTTAGCACTACTGATGAAGTTGCACCAGCCCAAGTACTGGATACATTCGCAAAAACACATCCTGCACTTCAATTTGCAGGTGCGTTTTCTGGTGAAGGTGCATTGTTAAGCGCCGACGACGTCAAAGCTCTTGCAGGTCTTCCTAGCAAGGATCAGCTCATTGGCCAAGTTGTCGCACAATTGCTATCACCGGTTCACGACATTACCAATGCATTATCTGGCAACCTTCACGCACTGCTTGACGGTGTTGAAGCCAAAGCGAGCGCATAAGAAGAGGGTTACCTCTTCGTGCGTTATTTTACAATAACTACGAATATAAAGGAGTCTATTATGGCTGATATTAAGAAACTAGCAGAAGAGCTAACTAAGCTTACTGTACTAGAGGTCAACGACCTCAAAACTATCCTTAAGGATGAATACGGCATCGAGCCTGCAGCTGCTGCAGTCGCTGTTGCTGGCCCTGCTGCAGGTCCTGCAGCTGAAGAAGACGCAAAGTCTGAATTCACTGTCACTTTGAACGACGCTGGCGCTCAAAAAGTCGCTGTCATCAAAGCAGTCAAAGAAATCACTGGTCTTGGACTTGGTGAAGCAAAAGCTTTGGTTGATAACGTTCCTTCAGCAATCAAAGAAAAAGTTGGCAAAGACGACGCAGAAGCAGCAAAGAAACAGCTTGAAGAAGCTGGCGCAACTGTTGAACTTAGCTAATCATATTCGCTTAGCAATCTAGCAGTACATTATTCGACCTTGTCAATCAATGCAGCATGACACCACCATTACGGTGGTGTTTTGTTTTGGCAAAATATACAACATAAATACAATCACTACTGTTAAATATGTGGAAAAGAAATCTGCGACCACAAAGCACTTATGGTAAACTGAGTCTAATGGCCACACCCTCTTCAAAATCCGGCTTCACGATTGTCGAGTTGCTAATCGTCATCGTTGTCATTGGCATACTAGCAGCAATTACAATCGTTGCATTTAATGGCGTACAAAAAAGAGCGCAGCAATCAAAAAGGTGAGCTAAATGGAGGCAGCCTATGTGTCGCCGATGATCTAGGCTACTTCACCGGATCGGGTACTGCATTTATTGTCGCGAAACGAATTGCAGCGCAGCGCACCTGCTAGTGTCTGTTATTGACATTATTACACCAGACTGCTATATATAGAAGTATTATTACTACAAAAACAGACAAGGAAATTTGCGAGACATGTCTGAATTACCAGAAAAACAAGTCAAACGACTCACATCATTAATCCAAGAAGCTGAAACGAACCTTGCGGCTGCCAAAGAACTGTTAATCAGTATCATTGGTGATGACGGCATGGTCGTGACACCTCGAAACAGTCAGGAAGACGTCAGTGGCAAAATCATCGAAGGAGTTTTCGATGGTCAAGTCATGATCGGGCCAGATGGCAAGAATTACCCAGTGCCAGCTAACTATGCCAGCAAATCAAAGCTAGTCGAAGGTGATATCCTGAAACTAACGATCGCTGACGACGGTGGATTCATCTACAAACAGATCGGTCCAATCGAACGACGTCAGATCATCGGTACGTTAGTGCAACACGACGGCGCATACTACGTCGAAGCAAACGGTCGTGAATACCGTATCCTCCTTGCTAGCGTGACATACTTCCGCATCAAAGAAGGCGATCAAGTCACGATTATCGTACCAGAAGACAACCCAGAAGCTATCTGGGCAGCAGTCGAAGCAGCGCTCTAAGTTCGCTACTTTTCATTTAATATACTGCACATCAACGTGCAGTATATTTTATATGACCAAGATAATAACACAACATCAAATGACCACGCGAGCGAGTACAATAGAAGCAGATAGAAAATAGGGAGTATAAATGAGCAAGGCGCTGTACCGAAAGTACCGCAGTAAATCGTTGAATGAAATTGTCGGGCAGTCACATGTCACGGCTATCCTTTCACGGTCTATCAAACAAGGCAAGATTGCTCATGCCTATTTACTAACGGGCCCCCGAGGCATCGGCAAGACATCGATTGCGCGAATTTTAGCCCACGAAATCAATGGCCTGCCGTACGCCGACGAAGGCGTTCATCTGGATATTATCGAAATTGATGCCGCCAGCAACAACGGAGTTGAAGACGTTCGTGATCTGCGAGAAAAGGTACAGATTGCCCCCGTGTCGGCCGCAAAGAAAGTATATATCATCGACGAAGTACACATGTTATCAAAGGCTGCATTTAATGCACTTTTAAAAACACTCGAAGAGCCACCTGAACATATTGTATTTATCCTCGCAACAACAGATATAGACAAACTACCGTCTACCATCATTAGCCGCACGCAACGGTACGGGCTCCGCGCGATAACAACCGACGATGCAAAAAAGCACTTGCGGCATATTGCAGAATCCGAAAACATCAAAATCGATGATGAATCACTCGACATTATTGCATCACGCGGCGACGGCAGTTTTCGCGACAGCATCAGCCTGTTAGATCAGCTATCCAGCCTATCGTCAGAAAGCGATGGCGTATCTGCGAAATTAGTGCGTCAGATTCTGGGAATCGCACCCACTGATTCGGTACTGACGATTCTGGATCATGTGGCTAGCAAAAATACGACTGAAATTATCGCAACGCTCGACGCTTTAGAACAGTCTGGCATTCAAACGACTGTCCTCGTTGATCAGCTACTGAGCGTTCTGCGGGAAAAGATTGTTGAGCAACCGCAATTGATCGATTTACTCGATGCATTACTGGACGTTCGTACATCATCGCAACCTCGACTGAAATTGCTGACAACACTCGTCACTGCAGCGGCGCCACGACCGAAAACCGTTCCCCTAGCGGGGTACGTCGGTGAACTGAATTGGGAAGCTCTGATCGAATATGTTCGTACAAACCATGTAGCGCTGTATAGCGTGCTAGGTAAATGTAGCTACGAAGTAGTCGATGGCACTCTGGTGTTATACACAATGCGTAAATTCAACAAAACAAAATTGGACGACGCGAAATATCGCCCAATGTTAGCCCAATGTTTAATCGCAACTGGCGCTGGCGATATGCCTGTTGAAACGATTCCAACACCTCCACCGCCAAAGGATAGCCAGGCTGCTGCAGTAGCTGCTATTATGGGTGGAGGAGAAGAAGTGACTGTAGATGGCTGATAGACAAGACGAGAAGCGACGCAAAGCTAAAGTAAAAGAGCTGGTTGCCGGGAAAATACCACCGCAAAACATTGATGCAGAAATGAGTCTTTTGGGCGCCGTTTTAATCGACGAAGAGGCATTAGCCGACGTCACCGAGCACGTCACTCCGCGAGATTTTTATGACAAACGCCATGCGGCAATTTTTGGTGGCATGGTCCGATTATTTGAACGACACAAGCCAGTCGACTTGTTGACACTGACTGATGAATTAAAGAAGAAAGACGAACTCGATGCGGTCGGTGGTAGCGCATACCTGACGGAATTAACCAATTATGTTCCAACAGCCGCACACGCCGAGGCGTACGCCGAGATGGTGTCACAAAAGGCAATTCGTCGCCGACTGATTAAAGCCAGCGCTGAAATATCAGAACTAGGATTCGACGAAGAATACGATGTCCAGGAATTACTAGGAAAAGCAGAAGCCGAGTTATTTAGCGTTAGCGACCAGTCGCTAAAACAAGACTTGACCAGCATCGAGACAATCCTAACTGATAGTTTTGATCGCATGGAAGAACTGCACCGAAATAAGGGTGCGATTCGCGGCGTGCGAACCGGCTATCGCGATTTGGACGGTATGACTGCCGGATTGCAGCGCTCTGACTTGATCATCCTTGCTGCACGTCCAGCAATGGGTAAAACAACGCTCGTTACCAACTTGGCGTACAACGTTGCAACTGCCAATAAACAATCCGTATTGTTTTTCAGCCTAGAAATGAGTAAAGAGCAGTTGGTTGACCGTATGTTAGCCGATGCATCAGGTGTTGATGCATGGAATATTCGTACTGGTAATTTGTCAGACGAGGATTTTAGCAAATTATCTGAAGCAATGGGTGAAATGGCCGAAGCGCCAATCTTTATCGATGACAAGCCAGGATTATCAGTACTCGAAATGCGCACCAAAGCTCGTCGTGCATCACACGACGCGCCACTAGGGCTGATTATCGTCGACTACCTACAGCTGATGCAGGGCAGTAGCAGAACCGAAGGTAACCGCGTCCAAGAAGTGAGTGAAATCAGTCGTGGGCTGAAATTGATTGCTCGTGAAATGAATGTCCCGGTCATTGCACTATCGCAGCTATCCCGTTCCGTCGAAAGTCGCACGCCGCAAATACCGCAATTGTCCGACCTGCGTGAATCAGGATCAATCGAGCAGGATGCCGACATCGTGATGTTTATCTACCGAGAGGCCTATTATAACCCTGAAACAGAACGCGAGAATATCACCGATCTGATCATCGCCAAACACCGTAACGGACCTGTTGGCAAAGTTGAACTGTACTTCCACCCTGAACGTCTACGATTTATGTCGCTAGATAAGCAGCACGACTAGATTCTACGTGATATAATGTAGGAAGTTTATGGGCACACTTGTAACCGACTTTTTAATCTATCGATGGCGCTACTGGATCGGCTACGGCTTGATCGCATTGGCATTTATTGGCTTGCTATTGTTCGCTGGACTGTATGTTCCCGGCGGGCTCAGCCAGCAAGAAATTGCTAGCACCGTCAAAAGTGCCGCGATCGACGTCACTAACCCAGAATCAATGGCTGTTACCAGCTTGCCCTATGCATTAGCTCAAAAAGCCAGCTTTGAACTATTCGGCGTCAGTAACTTTAGTATTAAATTACCATCTCTGATCTGTGCATTTATTGCGAGCGTTGGCGCAATATTACTACTGCGTCGATGGTTCAAGCCGAACGTCGCCGTCCTCGCGACAATCATACTGGTGACAACAGGGCAATTTTTGTATGTTGCCCAATCTGGGAATACTGGCATCACGTATATTATGTGGTCAGTCTGGCTGCTACTTGCCGCGACCATGGTCACGGGGTCGTTAAAGCATAAAAACCTATGGAAACTAGCGTTCTTTATTATCGCCGGACTCAGCCTTTACACGCCGCTAAGCCTCTATCTATTATTAGCCATCATCAGCGCCGCAGTATTACACCCACATGTGCGATACGTACTAAAAAAAATGGCGCTAAAAAAACTGCTAGCATTCGTATTTTTGACAGTGTTACTATCGACACCGTTAATTTATGGTATCTACCTAAACCCAGAATTCGGGCTACGACTGCTAGGTATCCCGTCAACGTGGCCGCCAAATATTATTGATAACGGCGCCACGTTAATTCAGCAGTACGTTAATTTCATCAGCCCGGCCAGTGGTGTCCTGATGACACCGGTCTTCGGACTAGGATCAATTGCGCTAATTGGATTAGGCGCCTGGCAGCTATTCAAAACGCGCTATACCGCACGGAGCTATACAGTGACAGCGTGGCTAGTTCTGCTCGTGCCAATATTGTTAATTAATCCCAGCTATACCAGTATCACGTTCGTGCCTTTCCTATTACTGCTCGCTAGCGGCCTAGAGTACTTGTTCAGATCATGGTACAAAATGTTCCCACGAAACCCTTACGCCCGTATCGTAGGCCTGATTCCGCTGGTCGTACTCGTAGGTGGTTTGGTTGTATCTGGCATTGATCGGTACGTTTACGGATATCATTACGACCCGGAAACAGCCAAAAGCTTTTCTCGCGATTTAACACTACTGAACAGACAAGTGAAGAGCGGTGATTCGACGACGATACTCGTTGCGCAGTCCGAAAAGCGATTCTACGAAGCAGTTGCAAAATATGATGGCAAAATTATCGGCAACAATACGAACCTGACTATCACGACCGCCGTTCCGTCTGGTGCTTTCGCCGCATCGCGACTCGCAAACGGTGATGTCCAAGATCGTGAAATCGAAAAGATCGTCGTCACTAGTCATAGCAAAGAATCCGATCGCTTCTACCTCTACAAATAAGGGTAGTTATACGATATAATAGAGAAAGTTGTAAATTTACGGAGGAAGTGCAGATATGGCATTTGATCAGATGAAGATGTTGAATGATTTGCGTAAAGCGCAAAAAGATCTAAAGAAACAAATTATTGAAGTGGAAGCAGGTGACGGCGCAGTTGTCGTACAGATTAATGGCGAACTGAAAGTTATCAGCGTAAAGATCAACCCTGAATTCGTAGATCTCGAGAACATCGAGGAACTAGAACACTGGATTGAAATCGCCATTCGTGACGGTATGCAAAAAGCGCAAGAAATTGCCGCAGAAAAGATGAAGCCATTGATGGGTGGACTCGGCAACCTGGGAATGTAGGTGACACAACTGCTTCCTACGGCACTCACAAATGCCATTGATGAATTGGGGCGCTTGCCAGGCGTTGGCGCACGCACGGCAGAACGCTATGCGTACTATTTGCTGCGCGCTAATCCCGACCTGACAAATAAACTGATTATCGGATTACGCGAACTGCACACTGGCGTGAAACAGTGCCCTGTGACATTTGCATTAATTGACGCCGATCAAGAAGTATCGCCACTATATGATGATTCTCGTGACAAAACGACAATTGCCGTTGTCGAGGAACCTCTGGATATCGTTGCATTAGAACGTACAGGCCAGTATCACGGCACGTATCATGTTCTGGGTGGCGCAATCAGCCCAATAGATGGCATCGGGCCAGAACAATTACATATTCCAGAATTAATGAAGCGCATCCATGAAGACGACGTTCAGGAATTAATTATCGCTACGAATGCTAGCGTCGAAGGCGAGTCAACTGCGCTGTTTTTGCAGCGCCATATTCAAGATGCCGGCGTGACAGTCAAAATGAGCAGGCTTGCACGTGGCATTCCTGTCGGCGTCGACCTAGAATACGCCGATCAGATTACACTCGGACACGCGCTCGAAGGCCGACGAATTCTTTAACTGCTTTCGCAAATTAAAGAGACCTCGAGTAGCAGGTAGTGAGCATATAGAGGCTCATCAGCTGCAAACAAAGGGCCCGGCACGAACATCACTTGACCATGACTGTAGAGCAACGTGGACATCGTAGCCCTGTCATAGCACCGAGCAGAGCACATCCTGCCTCTCTCACCTCCCCAGAGAACGTGCGTTTCCTCGAGTTGACCTCGAGGAATTTCGTTCTGCAGTTCTCGAAATATCTCTTCGAAGTCTCGCTCGCCAATATCAGTCGAGTGGATTCCTTTTGATATCTGATATTCTTTCATGATGTCGATCCTTTGCTGTAGGGGTACATCAACGAGCAGCGTCCATCGCTACTTATCGATATATTAAAACTTTAAAAGTAATTTGTCAATGTACGTGAATCTAGCCACCTCTGATACAATAGATATAATGTACGATTCTGCAACCCAACTCATTACCGAAGCCAAAAAAATTATCATCATCCAAGCTGAAAATCCTGACGGTGACTCACTCGGAAGCTCGATTGCACTCGAAGAAATTTTGGGCGATATGGGCAAAGAAGTTATTATGTACTGTCCGGTCGAAATACCAAAATACATGCGCTACATCCTAGGCTGGGATAGGGTCGTGAGCGACTTTGACACTTCTGCAAATCTAGCCATTATCGTTGACACCAGTGCTGATGTATTGATTACAAAAGTCCTCGAAACACCTGGCGTTCGACACTTCCTCGAATCACATCCTGCTCTAGTTATTGATCATCACACAACCGAATCAAATCTGACATTTGATCATACGATGCTATCCGATACAGCCGTCGCTACCAGCGAGGTGATCTATAAACTAGCGAGCGACAACAACTGGGTAATCAACGAACGTGCCGCAGAATGTATGATGATCGCAATCATGAGCGACAGCCTAGGCTTAACGACCCAAAACGTATCGCCGAATGCATTTTTTGTCGCCGGAAAACTGACTGAACTCGGCGCACGTAACTCTGCAATCGAAGAACGTCGTCGTGAATTCATGAAAAAATCTCCGGAAATTTTGGCATACAAAGGTGAGCTCATCAGCCGAATCGAATATCTATTGGATGGCAAACTCAATTTACCGATCGCCGAAACGGTCGCTGGATATTTTGGTGGCGGTGGACATAAATATGCAGCAGGCTTTCGCGCATACGAACAGTACGATACAATCGTAAAAGAATTAGTTGATGCAACAGACAAGGCGATAACCGATCATGGCACTACAGCTTCATAATACACTGACAAAAACAACGGAACCTTTTGTATCTCAGCAACCTAACATCGTCAAACTATATACATGTGGGCCAACCGTCTATAATTATTTGCATGTCGGTAACTGGGCTGCGTACATCTACTGGGATACACTAGTCCGAACACTGATGGCAAATGACTATACCGTTAACCGTGTCATGAACATTACCGATGTCGGACATTTGGTCAGCGACGCGGATGACGGAGAAGACAAACTAGAGAAGGGTGCAAAGCGTGACGGCAAAACGGCATGGGAAGTTGCAAAGTATTATGGCGACGATTTTCTAAAAGGCATGGATCGACTGAACTTGATCACTCCAACGCACGTCACCAAAGCCACAGAATACATTGACCAACAGCTATCACTCGTTCGAACACTCGCAGAAAAAGGCTTTACGTATCAGATAGATGACGGCATTTATTTTGATACCGCAAAATTCCCAGCCTATGCAGATTTCGCCGGACTTGACCTGGACGCCCAAAAAGCTGGCGCGCGCGTGACGTACAACGATGAAAAACGTAACCCCTCTGACTTTGCGCTATGGAAATTTACTCAAGCCGGAGAAAAACGAGACATGGAATGGGAGACACCCAGCGACATACTGGACGCAAATGGCGACGTCAAAACCAAGATGGGCTTTCCTGGCTGGCATCTAGAGTGTAGTGCCATGGCGATGGATATCCTAGGGGACACGCTTGACATCCATACTGGCGGCATTGACCATATCCCGGTTCATCATACAAACGAAATAGCGCAATCTGAATCAGCTAGCGGCGTTCGATTCAGTAATTTTTGGCTACATAATAATTTTGTTAAATCTAACGGTACAAAAATCAGCAAAAGCCTGGGAAATGGCTATACACTTGATGATCTGAACGAAAAAGGATATAGCGAATTAGACTATCGTATGCTCGTTTTACAGAGTCATTACAGCAGCGAAGGTAATTTCACATTCGAAAATCTATCAGCCGCCCAGAACCGATTGCAACACTGGCGAGCAATCGCCGCATTACGTCATCAAACGCATGATACGTTATCAAATGATGACGGAATCACCGATGACAAGGTCGTCATACTACTAGCAACAAAGCAAGCTATTGTGAATGCATTGAATGACAATCTGAATACACCTCTGGCGCTGTCGGTTATTGACGAGGCGTTCGGGCAGTTTGACGGAAAAGCGCCAGCAGACGTCCACGAGCGCGGCCTAAATCAGTTATTAGAGACCATTGACGAGACACTCGGATTAAAACTAATCGACAGCACACCTGACATTTCCGATGATCAAAAACAGTTACTAATCGAACGTCAACGTGCGCGTGAAGCGAAAGACTGGGCAAAATCTGATCAGATACGTGATATATTTGCAGAGCAGGGGATCACACTTCGCGACAACCAACATGGGGTTGTCTGGGAATACGATCAGGGCAGATAATTGATGTTTATTTGCTTTTATGTTTAAATAATATTGCTCACATACTGTATACCGTAAGGACGCATCAATGGAATCGTTCGAGCCTCATGGCAAGAAAATCATGCAAGTCGCTCTGATCCCGAGTCTAGTATGTCAAAGCGTACGGGCGCCTATGCCTCGCGCTGGATCTTCTTCACAAATTTATGCAGCGGCTTGTCACTTTTAACGCGATTTTTCTTTGCTTGCTTTAGGTAATCTTCCAGCAAGACTTTTATACAGCCTGCGATTGGAATCGAAATGATACCACCAGCAACGCCAAACACGTATAGCCCAATCGTTACTGCCGTTAGCACTGCAAGCGCAGACAATTCGACAGCCTTCGACTGAATTTTTGGAGATATGAAGTTATTTTCGACTTGCTGGTAAATGACAAAGTAAGCAATGAAGATGATGGCCGCGGGTAAGCTATTGAGCGCCAACAGCATGGCAATGATTACACCCGCAATAGTTGCACCAAACATTGGGACCAATGACAACAGGAATGTCACTGCAGCCGTCGGCATCGCCAGACTTGGATCCAGATCTTTGAAAAAGAAGCTGAGTATAAATACAAACAATCCCGCACTAACGGCACCTATAGACGATACAGTTAGTTGACCTGTCACATATCCAGTCACGACACCGTACATCTTAGTCGCAAGCTCTTGGTGTCGCAGCATGCGCGCTTTGTCGTTGTAGAGGCTCCAAATACGTCGTAGCCAACTATGCGCTTCGATCAGCATCAAGAATGCAAGGACAAGTACGAGGAATGCTGACGTCAGAAAACCAGCCAGTGAACTGATGCTTGATAATACGTTCGTACCAATGTTCGCCGCCCACTTGGTTGCATTGTCTTTGACGGATTCTACTGCGTTATCAACCTGGGGCTGTAGGTTATATTTATCAACAAATTCGTCCAACCCTTGCGACTGCTGACTGGCGGATGATACGAGGCCTGGGATCGTGTCGGCAAATTTAACAGACTGTGACACGATTGGGGGGATCACGGTAAAGATTATCAGTCCGATGAATGCAACGACAGCAACAAAAGCCAGTGCAGTCCCGCCGACCCGACTCTTGCCTGGTAGCCTGTTTGCTAGCGCAGTCACGGGCTTATTTAGGGCAAGCGCCAAAAAGAACGCCACGCCAATAATAATAAGTGCGGTTTTCGCACTAACAATAGCAAGTCCAGCCAGACCGAAGCCGATGACAACCAGCCAAAATCGGACAAATGTTTGCGTATCAATTTCAATACGTACTTTCATAAATACTCCTTGTTTGTTGACAGTATAACAGAGACGACATGTTTGCGACATCTATTGTTATATCGTTTTTTTCATTATATAATATAAAAGTCATTTCTACCAGCCCTAGGAGTCGACAATGTTCACTATAGTGAGAGACCCTGAACATCCCGACGCAATGGAGGAAATCAAGCACGCACAAGATGCATTTGCACTGTTCGACGTCATCTACGCTATGTTCATCGATGTCGCCATTTACGATAAGTGGATGGCCGACTTGGTCGAAGACATGACGCTTTTCGGCAGGGAGTGCACGCTACGACACCACCTGGCAAGAGAGCAGGCCTACGCACGAAAAGCGGTTTTTGCTCTGCGAAACCGCATCCAGGCTGTCGTTGATGATCCGGATACTCGCATGCAGATGATGCACCTGATAAAAAAGGAGGCAATGGCGCACTGCGACGCATATGCTGCCAGCTGCTACACTCGTGTGATTGACGGCCAAAACAGCCGCATAAAGATAGCGGTAACTGTCGCACGACTTAGATTGCAAGATCGGCTAACGTTCAAGAAATGAGTCCGTCACCTACGTTCGAGTAAATACTCCGTAGGAGGCGGGTATTTACTTTTTAGAGTAGTAATTATTCAGAAATTCACGCTTTAGTGCAAAGAATGTACCGTCGTGGATACTGGCGCGAATGTCATCAACCAGGCGCACGATAAATCGTTCATTATGAATCGTCGCTAATGTGTTTGCTAGCAGCTCTCCAGATTTAAATAAATGATGCAAATAGGCGCTGGTATAGTTTTTGCAGGTATAGCAGTCGCATGAGTCGTCGAATGACGTAAAATCATCTTTGTACTGCGTGCGGGTGATATTTACCCGGCCGAATTTTGTATATAATGCGCCGTTGCGGCCAACACGAGCAGGCGAGACGCAGTCGAATGTGTCAGCTCCGTTTTCAATACAATCGAAAATATCATCTGGCTCGCTAATACCTAACATGTGACGGGGCTTATCTTCGGGCAGCTCTTGACTCATCCAGCCGGTAATTTCACCAATATTTTCTTTGGTGAATGCACCACCTAGGCCGAATCCATCAAAATCCATTGCGCCTAAAAAGCGTGAACATTCACGTCGCAGGTCTTCGTAATTGGCGCCCTGTACGACACCAAAGAGTGCTTGCGGTGGGCGGTGTGAGCGCTCTTCGTTCAAGCGTTTGTGCTCAGCCAGGCTACGCACCGCCCAAGGATGCGTTCGCTCGTGGAGTGATTCGACTTGATAGGCATAATCGTGGTGAAGCGTTGTCAGTTCATCGAATGCAAACGTAATATCAGCACCAATACCGTGCTGTATCTGCATCGATAATTCTGGCGTGAACTTATGATAGCTGCCATCCAAATGAGATTTAAATCGGACGCCATCATTATCGATCCAGGCCAGTTTTTCTTTTTTACCGAGTGGTTTTTCGTCAGTCTTTCCATCCATATCGATAATCTTCTTGAATCCGACACCGAGTGACATGACCTGGAATCCGCCGCTATCGGTAAATGTTGGTTTGTTCCAGTGCATGAACGCACCTAGTCCGCCCGCCTGATCAATAATTTCATGACCGGGTCGCAAATACAGATGGTAGGCGTTTGCTAGCACGGCTTGCGCGCCGACAGCTTCTAGTTGTTCAGGTGTCAATGCTTTGAGCGTCGCCTTTGTACCGACAGGAATAAATGCTGGCGTATCAATTGTACCGTGCGGCGTTGTGATCGTCCCAGCACGAGCTAGCGTGTCGCCGAGTCGTTGGTGTATCGTAAATTCAAGCGATTTTTTCATCTGTATTAGCGTATCACAAATTCAAAACACGTGCCGCTTGCGAGGTAGTCCTCACAAGCGGCACGTGCACACTACGGGTACTGACGCCCCAATGCTCGGCGCCCTTCCTCGACCAGAGAAATGCTGTTTCGCAGACTGACAACAGGCCTACTGCATGTCACCGACAGCGGAATCATTCTATCGACTGCTGGCAGTTGCAAGAGTCGACGTGGCCGCCTCTGTACAGGAGGTGCATTCTTGCCGACGAGTCCGCCTGCCTGCCTGAGGCTAGAAAAGAAACCCGCGACATCAGCTGCGAACCTAATCAGCTTCGTAATACGATCTTCTCTCATTTCAGCTCCTTTGCTGACTAGATCCGGATAGTACTACTTTCTTTGACAACAGGACTCGCCGAGTTGCCCAGTGCCAACTTGCAGGCCACCGAGACCGCAGCCACGACAGACGCGGTCAGTACTGCGACTACGACAATTGATGGTCTCATGCCCGCTCCTTCAACTTGTTGTCGGCGATGATGTTGAACGCCATCGCCACGACAATGCCGGCAGCGAGCGCAGCGATCTTCACTCTCTGAGAATACATAGTGCGACCTACTTTCTAACGTTGGGATAGAACAGGTTGTCGGTATCATAGTATAAAAAATAGATTACGTCTATAGCTGCGCTAGATAGTCCGACTCGATAGGAGAGACTTGCACTCGTGCCTTGTTACCCATAAATGCCCGTAGAATCTTGTAGGCATCCAGATCAAATGGTAATTCATTCCGCACGAATACTGGATCGAAATCTCCTTGCTGTTGAATGTGTCCTATAATTCGCCAGTCATCGACGACAAAGCCTTTTGTTACTTGGTCTGGATGAAAGATTTTTTCCTGAACAACAACAGGCGTTTCGTATGGCCACGCTTCAATCTTTTTATGTTCAAATGCCTGCATAACACGATGATTGTAGTCAGCAGCAGATTCCTTACCAATACACGCACCGCGACATTTTCCTAGCTGATAGGAAAAACACGCACCCTTTGATTTTTCTAACCCACACAATTTTGGACATAAATCAAAAGTTTTTACTGTCCGCAGCAGTGACTCTTTTGCCATACCGCGTCTGGTGTACGTCGCCAGAATTGAATCGTCCAATGATTCTTCGGCAACATCGAGTGTCTGCAGGTCAACATGTACGTATCCTTGGTCATCTTGATGACCCTGAGCGACGATCAGTTTACTCACCCTACGAAGCTTTCGGTTATACAGCGGCTGCAGCGTTTTAATCAAATGTGATTCTAGCAGTAGCGCCTCTAATTCGCCACCTGTCTGCTGAAACCGTATGCCGTGCACATTTTGCGCCATTTTGAATTCTTTGTATTCGGCTGTATCGCGAGTGAAGTGACTCATGACCCGGCGTTTTATATTAACGCTTTTGCCGATATACACGGGCTGACCGGATTCATCATCAAAAAAATAGACGCCGTGCGTTTCGGGCAAACCATCAATAACATCACGAGAAATATATTTCGGTAGCGAAGGGTGGCGTAACTGGCGCTGCAGAGCTTCGGCGATGACGTCATATTCGAACGTGTCCTGAACATGTTGCAAAAACTGCCATAACACATGCGCATCATCGTAGGCACGATGCCTATCGGAAAATACAAATCCGTGCCGCTCGATCAGCGCCGATAATTTGTGACTTTTTTGTTCAGGATATAACGCGCGACTCAGACGAACAGTACATAATTGTTTCGGCGCAAAATCAATCCCAACACGTCGAAATTCTTGTTTCAAAAACGAATAATCGAAACGAACATTGTGCGCGACGAAAAGCGCGCCCTCCATGACTGCATATAGTTCATCCGCAACTTCATGAAACGTCGGCGCTGTCTGGACGTCAGACGTTGTGATACCGGTCAGATTGGTAATAAAGTAGGGGATTTCTGTGCCAGGATTTATCAGACTCTTGAACTCCTGCGTAATCTGACCGTTTTCAACACGAATCGCCGCCACTTCAATGATATGACCATGCACATAGTTCATGCCGTCCGTTTCAACGTCAACAAACACCATTGGCTGGTCTAGCGCTTGGATAGAAACTTTTTCAATCCCCATTTAACGATTCCGATCTTGTGTGCACATTGCGCAGCATCCGTTTTTCACGTAAAATTAGCCGTTTCTGGGTCAGGCCCCGTTCGTTCGCCGGTCTGCATCGCATCGATCGCAGCCATGTCGTCGGCATTCAACTCAAAATCAAATACATCGATATTCTGCGCGATCCTGTCAGCGTGCACTGATTTTGGAATAACCACCAAACCATTCTGAATATGCCAGCGAATCACAATCTGTGCCGCTGACTTATTATGCTTTTCGCCAATAGCAACAAGCGCAGGTTCGTGCAGTAGATCGCCACCAGAACCGCCGATAGGGCTCCATGATTCGATCTGAATGTCATGCTGCTTGCCATATTCCCGCAGTTCGGCTTGCGGCAGGCGAGGGTGCAGTTCGATCTGATTCACCGCCGGAACAACAGCAGTATCTCGCATCAGGTCATCCAAATGATGCGGATGGAAATTACTAACACCGATTGCTCGTACTTTTTTGTCCGCATACAGCTTTTCGAACGCGCGCCACGTATCAACAAACCGTTCCGAAGAATCCATTGGCCAATGAATCAAATAGAGGTCAATGTAATCGAAGCCCAGTTTGGCGAGGCTTTTGTCAAATGCCGCCAATGCTTTGTCGTATCCTTGATCTGTATTCCATAATTTTGTCGTAATAAATAGTTCTTCGCGAGGCACGCCACTAGCAGAAATAGCTCTGCCGACTCCAGCTTCGTTTCCGTATACTGCTGCAGTATCGATCAGTCGGTACCCAGATTCAATCGCAGCGGTCACAGCCGCCTCGACTTCCTGGCCGTCTTTGGTTTGCCAAACACCCAAACCTAGTTGAGGCATCGTGACGCCGTTATTAAGCGTTACCGTCGGTACAGTTCGCTCTGTCATAGATATAGCCCTCCTGTAAAAGTCTTGTAGCACTCTCTTTATTATACTCTTGTCTAAATGATATGATAAGGAACAATGTCACTGACAAAAGATATATTCGCGAGTACAAACATACCCGTCGGCAGAACGACGCTTCGTCACCTGCTACTCGCATTTGTCCTGTTCAGCATCCCAGTTATTACATTTGCGGTCGTCGCAAACGAAGTCATGGATGGTGAAACACTACCATATGACGATAGAATTCTGATGGGAATTTATCGCTATTCGTCCGTAACACTCGATGCAGTCATTACGACGATCACTAACTTTGGTGGCGCAACTTTCGTCGTGGGTGTTATGACGACGATAATAGGCGTATTGTTATGGCGTAAAAAATGGCAGTCAATCGTACAATTATCATTCGGAATCCTGGGAGCAGGCGCCTGGGGACTATTATTAAAGATCGTTTTTGAACGAGACCGCCCAAACCTCTGGGCTCACTTGGTTAACGAAACAACGTATTCTTTTCCTAGTGGGCACGCAATGATATCTGCAGCACTTGCATTTAGTTTGGTCGCTATACTATGGCATACGAAATGGCGCTGGACAGCAATTAGTATCGGGGGAGTATACATGATCGTCATCGGCTTGACGCGGCTCTACCTAGGCGTTCATTATCCGACCGATATATTCGCCGGGTGGTTAGTTAGCTTTGCTTGGGTCATATTAGTTGGGGCCATCCTCGGTGCAGTACAACCACGACAATTCATCAAAAAACTTCGCCCGAAAAAGTAGCACCCGGGTCAGCAGCCATGAGACTAAAGTGTACTAGGAAATTGTAAATACCCTAACTATATCGAAATACTTACATAATTCTGAGTATAAGATTAACTATACAAAATATAGTTGTAATAAACGCTTATGTCATTGACCGTCCAACTGGTGTCAATCGTATACTATATACAGGTCATGAGAGTACTGGTGGAGACCGGACACGGGAGGAACCTTTCTACTCGCAGACCTTTACCCCAAACATAGGTGATATACACACCAGGCATTTTGCCTAGGCGTCCCTGTCGCACTACATATTCAATTGCTACTTCAGGTAATTAACGAATCGTCAGAGCGGTGTCGCATTCGTACCTCGTAGCCCCAAACCTTCAATCCCGCAGCTGACCAATATTTCTCGTTGTCAGTTTTATTTTTACTCAAAATTAAAAGAGCTTTCTCTAAGGGACCAGAATATGACAAAATCCAATACAATCAACACGCCAGTTGCCGTAACAGCCATGGGATTCGGCCGCGACATGCAAGCCTACCCACGACGCATGGAATTCAATGGGGGAACCTATGATTTCATCGACGCCGGCCTGCGTACTGTCGTACGAAGCGGAGAGCGTATTGCACAGATCCTCACAATGAGCGACGGTGCACGCGATTTCCGACTACGAACCGACAACCGTGGTGGCAGCTGGACACTTCTGAGCATCAGCTAGGAACGTGCGTTGAATAAAAAACGACCTATCATCAGGTCGTTTTTTATTATAAGATTACATCTACTATGAGTAGGTTATTTTTACCCACGGAACGATTTCTGGGAGTGCAGCTAAGCGAAGGGGAGAATTTGGCGGCCACAGAGGCACTTCTGCGAGAGCAATACAAAAAAGAGCAGACACTAAAACCCGCTATTCCCGATGAAACACTCGAAGAGATTCACCAGTACCTAGACGCTGAATATGCGGCAATACAGGGCAAAGAGCGAATATCGACAGCTCCAGACATTACAAGAGAACCATTCTATCTTGCCTGCGCGACGGCCAGCATCCTGAGAAGCCAAGCTAGCGCACCTTCGTTCAGGAGAGTAAAGGCAAGTGACGATCTAACAGACACAGACCTTTCAGAGTTTGGAAATATAATCGCATGGAATACGGAACATTACCTAAACACCTCTGAAGTTGAAATGGTCGACAAATTAATAGTTAATTGCCTCGATATCATCGCTGATAGTGACCCAGGATCACGATCAACAGCTAGAATTATGGCGGGTTTTGCCTTTCTCCGAATAGAGGTAGAAAATAGTAAATATTTTATGGAGCAAATTGCATTCGACGCTATCACAGAACAAGCTGCAGACGATTGACAATCGAAATATAAAGTAACATAGTATAGTCTATGGAGTCACTTACAGGCGAACCGCAGAACCACATGCTTTTCGAGGCAAAGGCCAGTCAGAGCCAAGCTAGTACGATTAATACCTTGCGATATAAATATACATCGCCCAGCAATCCGCTGTCACTAACATCTTCACACGCACAGCGGCAGATTACGCAAAACCTTCAACCCATGCAGACGGTGTACGACACTTTAAATAATCCAGAGTCAAATTCCATACTGGAAAGGTCGATGTGTGCTGCGTTCGATATCGCAAGCATATTCGGAACAGAAGTAGATACTTTAGACGTCAATATGTACCAACGTGCCAGCGGGACAGTAGCAGAAGTGCGTGATCATATCGAAACGTCCGCACGCTCATATCTAGATACGCATCAGTCAATCAGAGCGATTATTGCAGCCATAGCGCCCGATATTGATACAACTGGCTACCAGCAAGATGTATCCGAACTTATCATAGCGTTCGCACTACTCCAACTAGAACATGCGGATTTGAACGAAAAATCCTCATACATTAACGCACGTGTCGAAGATTTCGCAAGAGAGATTGAAACCTACGAAAACACAGGTGATGAGACTACATAGATTTTTTAATAGGCTCGATGCCTGTTGTCGTCTCGCTAGGTGATCGGCCGTCGTCACGCTCTACGACCAACGTACATTCCGTTACCAGCGCCGCTACCGCACCAACAGCCGCTAGGGCAGGGGCAATAACCGCACCGACCAGGCCAATTGTCAATGGAAATTCGACGAGCGCCTTGTCTTCGCGATTTTTGACGATAATTCGTCGGACGTTACCCTCACGGATTAATCCTTTAACTTTGCCAACCAGCTGTTCGCCGTTAATTTTAAATTCTTCTGTATAGACTGCCATCATGAAGCCTCCGTTATTTTCTCTAACTCGCTCGTTAGTTTAAGTACTTATTATTCTGCTGGATTAGTAATCGTAACCGCAGGATTGGACTGCGAACCCCGATGAACAATGACTTTTTCCTTTTGATTCAATCTCAACTTTATCGTGAACGGCATCAGACACCGATCCGCGTCCAACACTGCTAGCCCATTTCCACACGACGTAGCCGTTTGCGTGAAATGTGTTTGTCATACGAATAATAGTACCAACGACGGTGATTACATGCTGTGAAAAATGACACAGCTATTTACAAAGCCAAAGCGTTTTCGTATAACTATACATAATGAAGCAATTACTTGGGATGCACCGCGACTAGCTATGGTAAAACGGACTGGCAATTTGCTGCATGGTCCAGAATTACACCTCCTGACGCCCCAGTACGATCACACGCGTGAAGACCTGCCGCCTATAGAAAATGTTCCAGTGTTGCGCCACCTGGGTGCACTAGGCATTGATCAATTTCGCCTAAAACATGGGTTTGCAACACCACTCGACGATAGAGGCTTTGTTGATTCAGATCAATTACTAGAAAAGATATTTGATATTGTCGGTCCGGATTACGTTTGGCCCGATGGTAATGATATTCATCACCTGCAGTGGGAAGGCGCGGATTATGCGCCTAGTAAATTTGGCGGCAGTACAATTCCGCACGAATTCCGAGAACTCGCGTTTCACAAGATATATATACCTAGGCAAATGCACAACCTCATACATGCGATGACACCACCGCCCGAAGTGCCGACATACATGGCGATGCGCCAGCGAGTAAAAGCATACCGTCGTGCGCAGCATTTGTTTAATACGGCAGCAAAGTCAATTCACATGGATTATGCAGAGCAAGTATGCATTCCTCTGCACGGGACGCAAATGGTACGCATTCCGAAAACACCAGAGTCAAAACAGTGGCGGATAAAAGCCAGCGAAGGCAGAAACATCGAATTAGACGTTTTATTGGATACCTATCTTCGGTTTACGAGTCGCTATCAAGCTCAATTATCAGCCATATCACTCCATGATCTGGATGGAATATTGGACGAAGCTGCGTTAATGACATTCGGGGAGAGCACGTCAGAAGCGCTGGATTACATCAGGTCTGTGCTGCCGATAGAGCGCTCCGAGCATTCTGCACGGCCGCTCGATCAGTTAAAGCGGGCTGTATGAAATACGCACCGACAAATCGGTGCGTATTTTATTTAGTATTCTTTTACTTTTTTAACTTTTGGTTCAGTTGATTTAGGCTTTTTAGCCTTTATTTGCTGTGATTTGCCTTTTGCCATGATCTGTAGCCTTTCTAATAAAGTTGTTTTGCTCACGCTGTAAATACTAGTATTTCATGATGACAAAATGATCTCTCCTGTTATCTAGTATAGCAAATTGTTATACTAGATGCATGAAGAGATTATACCGATCCCAAACTGATAAAAAAATTGGCGGCGTTTGCGCCGGTTTAGCAGAATACATCAATATCGACCCAACAATTATCCGCGTTATATTCGTTATTTTGCTACTACCTGGCGGATTTCCCGGACTGATTCCGTACGTCCTGCTATGGATAATTGTGCCATTAAAGCCCGCTTTGGATAAATCTGCTGCAATTGACGCTGACGAAGTAAAATAAATATAATCGTCATGCTATGATAGCTTTATGGTAACCACAGCAAAAAACAAACGAACAAATCAACAACAGACTAACAAGGTACTTTTAACGCTAGCGACACTCGCGTTACTCGTTGTATCGGCATGGGCTCTATCCATGGTATTCGTCCCTCTGGCGCTGATACCGGTCATAGCGGCAGCGTACGCTATCGTAAAGATTTGGCGCTAACAAAAAAATACCACCGAATCACGGTGGTATTTTTACTAGTTATGATGGATTAGCTAATCGCCGTCAGCTCGATATCAAAGACCAAGTCTGAATTGGCTGGAATATTCGATGCGGGCGAGCTAGCACCGTAAGCCTGCGCGGCTGGGATAATCAAACGACGTGTTCCGCCAACCTTCATACCCGGAACACCATCCGTCCAACCCTTGATAACTTGGTTCAAACCAAAGGTGATCGGGTTTCCAAACGTCACCGGTACCTTCAACAGTATCAATAATCTCTAGTTGGCTGACTGCGCCGCGAGGCTCGAAATCCTGTAATTTTGCTCCTTCTAATGCCATAAATAGCCTCCTTTTGTTCGCATTACTATACCTATTATACGATACTGTGAGAATTATTACGGCGCCAACAACACCGGCTAGCTACTATAAATATAGTTATTAATAAACGTGAGGTAATGATGAACGAAGATACAGTCGTATACGAATTTGGTGGCGAAATTTATGAAAACGCGGGGCAATTTTTGGACGCGTTAGGTCACGAATATAAAGTCGGCGACAAAGAAGAAGTCGTCACAAAGCTAGAAGATTACGGATTTGATTTAGCTGACATTGGTGTTTAACTATGAGCCTAGATTTATCACAACTACAAGCAGATGCGACTAATTTGCGATCAAAAGCTCAAGATAGTCAAAAGCGTGCCGACAGTCGACTAGCCGAGGCAAAGCAATACCAAGATAGTGGCGACCAAGCCAAAGCGACTAGTGCTCAGCAAATTGCGGATAAAGAATTAGCGGATCTGGCGCGGTACCAGCGCGAAGCGGAATCTATGGAAACCGATGCTCAAAACGTACAATCCCAGATTGAATCACTCAACCAGCAGGCTGATGACTTAGAAAATCAGGCGAAAGCAAAGCGCAACGAGGCGGCGAAACTGTCAGGTTCCGGAAGTGCGGGTTTTAGTCTATTTTAGACTTACGTGCGCGAAAGATATCGATCACATCAGCCGTCTTGATATCATCAGGGTCGGTTGGGACAATCTCACACGTCGACACAGACTCTCGAGATTCACCAGGCCGCTGAGAGAACAGGTCTACGTCAGGTAACACAACACCAGATTGGATCGCATCAATAACGGACGCAAAGTCTGATCGCAAATTATCAGCAGATGTACTAGGATCTCTGCTGACAACTTCAATCATGTCACTAATTGCGTCGTTAATTGTGGACGCATAACGCTCTCCGAGGGCGGTGATTTGATCTCGAGATTCATATACGATTCCAAGTATGTCGACATTATTTAGTCGATTTTGCTTTGCCGTATTTCCAATATGACTGATTTCATTCATATACTATATTATACACCAAAATGCTTATATTTGCAATAGCTGAGGGTATACGTGCTAAAATAGTAGCAGCACTTACGAATATAGATTTATCAGGAGGCCCACATGACGTCAAAACATTCCGACCATCCGCTAGTCAGTATCGACCATTTTAGAATGGACTTTGGTAAAAAAACCGTAATCAAGGACTTATCATTCGACGTAAAACGCGGTGAAATCTTTGGCTTTCTAGGAAGTAATGGGTCTGGTAAAACAACGACTATACGTGCTCTACTGGGTCTATACGAACCTACGGGCGGGACATTACACATAGACGGCGAAGTCTTCGATCCAAAAGTAAACGCGAGTAAACTAGGGTACCTTCCCGAAGAGCGTGGACTGTACAAAAAAGAATCTGTTATCGACGTCATGATGTACTTTGCGCAGCTAAAGGGCATTAAACGTGCCGATGCAAAAAAGTGGTCTATGGAATATTTGGAGCGTGTCGAACTTGCTGACAAAGCCAAGCTGAAATTAGACAAATTATCTGGCGGTCAGCAACAAAAAGTCCAATTAGGCGTGACAATCATGAACGATCCAGAGCTGTTGATATTGGACGAACCAACGAAAGGATTCGACCCTGTCAACCGCCGACTATTGATGGATATTATCGAAGAGCAAAATGAAAAGGGTGCAAGCATCATGATGGTGACCCATCAAATGGAAGAAGTTGAGCGACTATGTCAACGCGCATTACTGCTAAAGGACGGGACAGCAAAAGCATACGGCACAATCGACGAAATTAAAGAGAACTTCGGCGGGCAGCGAATCATTTTGCGATTTACAGGCAAATTACCAGCAAGACCGAGGCTGTATGACATTACCAAAAAGGAAACGTCCTATGCTGAATTGAACCCACTCGTCGATCCGCAGCGAATATTACGCGAACTTGCAGCAGTTGAAGGCTTGTCAATATCGACATTTGACGTCCAACGGCCATCACTCGATGAAATTTTTGTAACAATCTACGGAGAACAGGAGCAGGAAAATGCATAATTTCGGAACGGTATTACAGTTTGAATTACGCCGTACACTAAAAAAACCAACATTCTGGTTTAGTATTCTTTCAATTCCATTACTATTCGGTGTTATTGCCGCAGTGATCTATTTTTCTAATAAATCTAGTAGCGATAGAGAAGACCAGTTAGCGAAAGAGCCGTTCAGCTTAGTCATACAGGATGATTCTGGCATTATCGCGCCGGAAGCAATCGGTGCGCTTAAGGCGACGACAGCAACAAACAAAGAGGCTGCTATTGAACAGGTACGATCAGGTAAAACTGATGCATTCTTTTACTATCCAAAGGATATTTCAAAGGAAGAGGTCAGAGTGTATAGCAAGAACGAAGGGATTGTTGATAATAGCAAATATACAACAGTCGCCAAGCAGCTCGCGCAGCAGTCCGCACTTGCAAATGTCAAAGACCCAAATATTACAACCGCAATCCAAGATAATTTGAGGATTTCGCAGACGAATTACAATGAAGGTCAGACAGTAAACCCAATAGGACAATTAATCGCACCAGCATTCTTTTTGATCATATTCTACGCGATCATCGTACTGCTTGGTAACCAAATGTTAACCAGCACCACCGAAGAAAAAGAAAACCGCGTTACAGAAATGTTACTTACTAGCATTACATCTCGCGCATTAATTGTTGGTAAAATTGTTTCATTAATCATTCTCGGGTTCATTCAAATTGCAGTTATTATCGTTCCGCTAGTTATAGCCTATGTGTTTGCAAGAGATGCACTGGGCATCCCGGATCTTTCGGCGTTTCTGAACAACATTCAAATCGAAATGTGGCCAACGCTACTCGGCGCAGGGCTGCTCGTTTCAGGGTTCCTACTCTTTACAGGCCTGCTCGTTGGCATTGGGGCAGCAACTCCAACCGCCAAAGAGGCAAATAGCTTCTTTGGATTCGTAATCTTGCTGATGATGGTACCATTCTATTTCTTCTCGCTATTAATGACGCCCTCGTCGTCAATAGTCGTAACCGGACTATCTTACTTCCCGTTAACCGCTCCGTTTACGCTGTTGATACGCAACGCATTTGGCACGCTAGCCGTCCATGAAGCTATCATCGGGTTGATAATAGTTTCAATCGCAGGTGTTATTGCAATTAGCGCAGCAGTTCGTATTTTCCGCTACGGTACGCTGGAATACAGTAATCGTATTTCATTGAAATCTGTCTTTGGCAAAAAAGCTAAAAAACATTCTGCCTAGATTATAGCCAAACCGCCTATGCTTTTAGTATGATAGACACATGCATACTATTATCTCATCGCTCAGGACTATTTTTGAAGGCGAAATAAACACGACAGAACAAACGCGCAAAAAATACAGTCATGATGCTAGCATCTATGAAATGGTTCCAGAAGCGGTGCTATTTCCGAAAGACGCAATGGATATCAAAAAACTCGTTCACTTTGTCTCGCAGAGCAAAGCAGAATACCCAGCACTCTCTATCACGCCACGTAGTGCGGGCACCGATATGTCTGGCGCATCCATTGGTAATTCACTGCTCGTTGATATGACTCGGCATTTCAGCACGCTTCATTCAGTATCTCGCACCGAGATACATACACAGCCCGGTGTCTTTATGCACGACATCGATCCTGTCACAAATGAAAAGGGCGTAATGTTAGGCTGCGTACCCGCCAGCCGCGCAATCAACACGATTGGTGGAATGGTAGGCAATAATAGTGGCGGCGAACAATCGTTACGTTACGGAAACACTGAAAACTTTGTCAAAGAACTGAAAGTTGTGTTTGCCGACGGCAAAGAATACACAGTCAAGCCGCTGAACAAGCGAGAATTAGAAATCAAAATGGCGCAAGGTGATTTTGAAGGCGAACTATACCGCAAAATATATGACCTGATCGAAGCCAACTATGATGAAATCAAAAATGCTCGGCCGAAAGTTAACAAAAACTCGATGGGTTACAACCTATGGAGCGTCTGGGATCGTCACACAGGTATATTCGATATGACCCGTCTGATAACGGGTAGCCAAGGAACGCTCGGCGTCATTACTGATATCAAAATGCATGTCGTACCAAAAGCACCACATTCAGGGCTGCTCGTACTATACCTACCTGACATCAAACAACTCGGCAGTATCATCAAGACTGTCATGGACCATCAACCGGCAACGTTCGAAGGATTTGATGATATTACATTCAACCTCGGGATCAAGCACTTTAACCTATTCCAAAAACAGCTGGGAATGAAAGAATGGCTAAAAACACAGGCGCATTTGTTAGGTTCGGTCGCAAAGTTCAAAGGGCACATCCCGAACATGGTATTAATGGTCGAGTTCGAAGGTGACACGCAGCAAGAAGTGCTGGCCAAAATCAACGAACTGAAATCACAGATGAGCGGGTTCAAGTTAAAGATGGAAATCGAAGGTAGCGAAGAGGAGAGTAAGCCATTCTGGACGATTCGTCGCGCCAGCCTGATGCTACTACGCCAAAAAGTGCACGACAAATATGCCAGCCCATTCATGGATGATCTGACTGTGCAGCCAAAATATCTACCGGAGTTTTTGCCACAGCTGCGTAAAATTATTCGTAAATACAAATTACCAGCGACAATAGCAGGACACTATGGCGATGGAAACTTCCACATCATCCCATTGATGGGAATCAGCAGTCCGGCTGAACAGGCAAAGCTAGAGCCAACTATGCGCGAAATTATTCCACTGGTGCTGAAGTACAACGGCACACTCGCCGGCGAGCACAACGACGGCATGGTGCGTGGGCCATGGCTACCTGCCGTGTTCGGTGATCATGTATATCAATTGTTCCGACAAACTAAAGACATCTTTGATCCTCAGCATATTTTTAATCCGCACGTCAAAACTGGCGCTGCATGGGATTACAGCATGGATCATATTCGCACAAACAACGGTCAAGAGTTGATTAAATAGCACCGGATCTGTTCTGGAATTTGCATAAGCATGATAGGATGGTTGCATGCCAGCATACGCTGAATCTGACTCGAACGACATGTCGCACATCAAAAAACTGATAGTGCTGATCGTTGGCGCTCCAATAGCGCTCGCTGTTGGCATTGGCGTTGCGACGGCAATGTCGTCGCAAATTCTATCAGCCCGCGCCACAGAACTATCTGTCAACGTCGTCGCGAAACAAAATCAGCGAGTAGACCAATTGGTTAAGTTCTACACTAGCCACAAAACACTGTATCAGTCCATACAAAAACCCGATTTCAATGGCTCGTCACAAGTATTCAAACAGGCTGTTTCCAGTAGTTATGGCGACTATGCCAGCGCAGCAAAGTCAGTATGTGAGGGTAGCGTCACGATATCAAAAGATGCCCTGCGTCCTATGTCAAAACTACAAATTACCGATCGCACTAGCTATGACTTGTACAGTTCACTGTCGAGTAGTACACTGCCGATCCAAACAGCGTACGGATGTGCAGACAGTAATGCTCGGCTCATTTATGATAAATGGAATTTTCAATTTGTCGTCGCTGCTTTTAGCCTGATACAAATGACACAAGCACAGAACGTCACTGCCCAGGCGGCAGCTCTGAAGGAAATAAAAGCCACTATTACAGCCAATAGCGTATCAGCCGGTGACTACGAAAAAATTGACCGTACCTACGGTGAATCGATTTCATCATTTATGAAAGATATGCCATTGACTATGGAATTTACCGCAGAATCAATGAGTGGTAATGCGAATGCTGTCAACGATCCAAAATACGCAAAATTACTACAAAAGTATGAATCAGGTGACAGCGTCGACACGGACGAAATAGCAAAACAATTGACGTCAGCTAATGTAAAAATTCAAAAAGGCCTCGTCGATGATAGCTATGAACGATTCAAATCAATTTCTGCACTGAACAACAAACAGCCAATTAAAGAATTCGATAAAAACAGCTGGTTACTGGAAATATTACCAGCGGCATTGTCGCAGTATGCGCAGATGAATGATCAGAAATTACCCGAGGCGTCGTCCATAGAGCAAGTCACGAAAATACTCAAAGATGCGGGTATTATCCAGAAGGACCTCTCATTTCCAGGTTTTACATTCAATGGAACTCCATCCGAATACAGCATTACAACGAAAATAAAAGACAAGACTATTACACTGAGTGACACATATGGGCACGCTGAGTCTGATAATTCAGAAGCTGCAGACACGCGAAGCCCTCAACGGCAGGCGCTAATCCTATAGCAGCTACTTGATTTGCATTACTTGACAATGTATAGTATGTGTAAGATGAATGGAACAAAGCAAGAAATCGGCTGTATCAAAGCGGCGGCAGAAATACTGGGTGACAAATGGACACCGCAGCTGCTGCGTTTTTTCTTGAACGAAGAATCAGTGCGTTTTTGCCAGATTCAAGATTTGGTCGGGGGGATCAATCCGCGCACACTATCTGCTCGACTAGCCCAGTTAGAGGAAAACGGTATCATAACAAAGACGCCTACCGTCGTTGCGAGCCGTTGCGAATATCAGTTGACAGAAAAAGGACGTGACCTATTGCCAGTCCTTCGATCAATGCAACGGTGGAGCAACAAATACGCTCCCATCGCCGTTTAACAAGTCTGTGAGATAAATTACAGCACACTATCAGTTTTTTAATGTAGTATAGGTAAATATGAGAATATTAGTAGTAGAGGATGAACATAAGATCGCACGTGCGCTTGGAAGAGCGTTAGAGCAAGAGAGCTATGCGGTTGACGTCGTATACGATGGAGACGAAGGTTTTGCCATGGCGACTACTGAACCCTACGACTTGGCTATTATCGATCGAATGATTCCTGGCGACTACGACGGCATCGCAATTGTCAAAGCAATGCGCGAAAAAAAGATTCATACTCCTGTACTGCTGTTAACAGCACTTGGCACGACCGCAGACAAAACAAAGGGACTCGATAGCGGAGCTGACGATTACCTCGTTAAACCTTTCGCACTCGAAGAACTTTTGGCTCGTGTTCGCGCACTCTTGCGACGTCCGACAGAACAACAGAGCGTTATCCTGAGCGCAGGTGATCTGGAGCTCGATACAACAACGTATCAAGTTACTCGTGAAGGTAAGGATATAAAATTGACGAGCAAAGAATTTGCATTGTTAGAATACCTACTGCGAAACCAAGGCCGCCCATTGTCTAAAGAAACAATCATCTCTCATGTGTGGGACTACGACGCCGACATATTACTGAACACTGTTGAAGTGTATATTAAATACCTCCGCAGCAAAGTCGACCAACCGTTCAAAACACAGTTGATCCAAACCGTTCGCGGATTTGGCTACAAAATCGACGCCCCTAAATAACGAAAAACTCATACACAATGTTTAAATCTGCAACTTTACGGCTGACCGGTTGGTATCTACTGATACTACTCAGCATAAGCGTTATATTCAGTATTACGATTTATAATATTGTCACTAGTGAGGTGGGCGACCGCCTGAGGCAGCTACAGGTACAGTACGAGCATCCAGATATGCAGTCACCAATCGAAGGGCTACAGCCGCGATATGATCGTTATTCCGATCTGAGAATTGCTCAACGCCAAGAAGCAGATAAGAACATTTTGTTCGCGCTTATCTATGTTAATTTCTTGATCCTGTTCGGTGGTGGCGCTATAAGCTATTGGCTAGCTAGGCGAACACTCCACGATATCGAGGTCGTCCACGAAGCACAGTCTCGGTTTACCAGCGACGCCAGTCACGAACTACGTACGCCACTCGCTGCGATGAAGGCAGAGCTAGAAGTCGCGCTACGCGACAAGAAAATATCCAAAGATGACATGCGAGAAATCCTAGAAAGCAACCTCGAAGAAGTTGAGAAACTCAGCCGTCTCTCGCAGATGTTATTGCAGCTATCGAAAACCGAGTATAGCAAGCTGGAAATGTCACAGGTATCGTTAAAAAACATCACCGACGAAGTCTCGCAGCGCCTGGACAAAAATGGTACACGTATAAAAATAAACCACTCCACTCTGACAACTGACATTACTGCGAATCAGGCTAGTATCGAAGAATTAGTCATGATCTTAACAGATAACGCGATCAAATATAGTCCTGAAAAATCATTAATTACTATGACTTTATCGAAACGTGCCGGTAAAGCATGCTTTGAAATCACTAATACTGGCACAGGTATCAGCCCAGCCGATCTGCCACATATATTCGATCGTTTTTATCGTGCAGACTCATCGCGCACTGGCGGCCAAAAGTCTGGCTACGGATTAGGGCTGTCACTCGCCAAAAAAATTGTAGAAATACATCACGGTGAACTGAGCGCGTCTAGCGCACTCAACCACGCAACAACATTCACCGTATTGCTACCCGTTTTCAAGTCTAAAGAAGCTCGTTCATAACCTTTCGCACGGACATCGCAGCCCAACCGTTCGGATCAAATTAAGACGAGAATACATGAACATAGCAGCATAGCCGAAGGCCATCCACTTGCTGCAGAAAATGTCGCAAAGACCACCTGGTTTGTTGATGAAACATATACAGACTTGGTGTATACGCATATGCAACAAGCAATAGCAAAATACACTACATATTATTTCTTTGATAACAGGGGTGGGTGGACATAACCACAACCGAAATCATTGTATTTTTGACCTGTGTGAAATATTTCATAGTTTTCTCAGAACAGTCGGGCATACTAGTGACAGTAACAAACAAAAGCTCAACGCAAACACCAGCCGGAGCAAGAAAAATGTTACAACAAAATTAGAAACTAACAGGAGGATTCATCATGAACACCACCGAAATTATTTATCTCAGCAAACAAGGTATGAAAGAACTAAAGAAGACCGTTTCAAATTTGGAACGAGACCAGAAAAAGACAATCGCAGACTTGCGCGAACTAGATAAAACTGACGGTCACGACGAACGATTCGCTCGCGTCGAAAAATTGGCACAATTAGAAGCCATCGAAAGCGAGCTGAAAGAGAAACAAGCATATCTCGCATCAGCACACCTATTCCCACGCAAGCGTGATGCACTAAAGGTTGCTATCGGATCAGCTGTCGAACTAATCGACAAGAGTGGCAAGAAGGTACGCTACACGATCGTTGACAGCATCGAAGCTAATCCTAGTGATGGACGCATCAGCTTTAAAAGCCCTCTCGGTCAAAGCCTCCTTGGAAAAACAATCCAAGACACTATCAATTGGGGCGCTGGCCTCAAAATGAATCAACTGCAGTTGGTGCATATTTCGTAGGCACCAACCTCTGAGGCAGTGTCGGTACCCCTCCGACTCTCATTGCTGAAACCCCGCTCATGCCCACCCAGAGCGGGGTTTTTGATTGCCCTCAGATTTGCCGCGTCTGATATAATAGCTCTAATGCTTTATTACAAGAAATCGACACACGCAACACTGGCCGACCTGAACGCCAACGAAACCGGATTATCAGGAACAGTTGCCGCCGAACGCCTACAAATGTACGGCCCTAACAGCATCAAAGTAAAGGGTGAGCCTTTGTGGAGAAAGCTAGTTGAACCGTTCGCAAATGTGTTCATGCTTGTACTGTTCTTGGCTGTTATTATCAGTATTCTACATGGCGACGTACTAGATGCAGTTATTGTCGGCGTCATTATGGCCGTCAGCGCAATTATCTATTACGTTCAGCGTTTTTCGACCGAACGTATTCTGCGGTCATTACAGCAACATAGTGCCCAATCCGTAGAAGTACTGCGCGACGGAACTTTGACGATGGTTAGTATCGAGCAACTAGTCAAAGGTGACATCTTCATGTTGTCAGAAGGTGAAAAAGTGCCGGCAGATGCCCGCATTTTATCGTCAAACGGCGTACGAACTGATGAATCGCTTCTGACAGGCGAATCATTGCCAATTTCAAAACAGATCGAAGTATTGCATGGCGACAAGGAAATATACGAACAAACGAACATGCTATTCCAGGGTTCGTTTGTCGTATCTGGTGAAGTGAAGGCTGTTGTCACCCATACTGGAAATGATACGGAATTCGGGCAGCTAGCGGCACTGACAAGCGCCACTAACACCGAGAGCCCTGTACAGAAAAAAATCGATAAGTTGATTGGGCAGATCATCGCAGTTGTCGCTGCTATGGCGGTCGTCGCATTTGGACTCGCGATGCTACGTGGTATGGAAATCGCCGACACAATTAGATTCGTCATGGCACTATCCGTCAGCGCCGTACCCGAAAGTCTACCGGTAGCCATATCTGTCATCCTAGTGCTCGGCATGCGCCGTATGGCTGCACGAAAGGCACTGGTTCGTAACATGCGCGCTATTGAAACAGTTGGGGCAATTACAACGATCGCAACCGACAAAACGGGGACGCTGACAAAGAATAAATTGACCCTTCAGGAAGTCTGGCAGCCTGCGGATTCTCGTCATCATATCGCCGAATACGTAGGTCGAACTGTCAATCAAGGGACGCACAAAACTCATGATCCATTAGACACAGCAATGGCCGACTATGTGACTGCCGAGAAAATTCACCTCGCTGATATTAAAATGGTTGCTAGTCTGCCATTCGACCCAGCCGTCGTCATGAGCGGTAATATCTGGCATCACGGCGCAAATTATACATTAGACGTTAAAGGCGCGCCGGAACACATCCTGCACCAATCTGATTTGACGACCAACGAACATGAAACAGCAACTGCGGCATTACATCACCTGACGTCGCAGGGTTATCGTGTTATCGCATTGGCAACCTCGACCATCAGCAAGCCAGTCGGCAGGTTCGAAGAACTACCCAAAAGTACACGCTTCGAATTTGTCGGGTTCATCGCCGTTGCAGATGTGTTACGCCCAGAAGCCAAGAAAGCAATTGCAGCTGCCTTAAATGCTGGCGTTACCGTACGGATGATCACCGGAGACCACCAGGAGACCGCGTACCACATCGCAAAACAGCTGGGGATGGTCAGTAGCCGCGAGCAAGTATTTGATAGTCGAAAAATGAGTGTCATGAGCGACGAAGAGTTAGACAAAGCGATCGCTGATGTTCGCGTATTCTCGCGTGTTATTCCCGAAAACAAATTTCGTATTCTAGAATTATTAAAGCGTCATAACATTACTGCAATGACGGGAGACGGCGTTAACGACGTACCGGCACTCGCAAACGCCCATGTCGGCATTGCGATGGGTAGTGGGTCGCAAATCGCCAAAGATGCTGGTGACATTATCCTGCTTGATGATAATTTTAAATCAATAATCGACGCGATGCGAGAAGGCCGGACTATCGTAACAAATATCCGTCGAATGCTGTATTATTTGCTGGCGACGAACGCCGGTGAGGCACTGACAATGATGGGTGCATTGATCGTCGGACTACCGCTACCACTTGTGCCAGTTCAGGTGCTATGGATTAACCTCGTGACCGATACCTCGATGGTTATCCCGCTCGGACTAGAACCAGGCGAAAAGAACGCGATGTCACAAAAACCAAAGCGACCTAATGCTCCGATACTCAGTAAATTAATTATCACACG
>SEAL01000068.1 GCA_004145215.1 Chloroflexota bacterium
GTACCATCCCCTATTCAAATCTGACTGATAAACGAATAATTCGATATTATTTACCAACATTTGATGCTCCGCGGCTTTTTGCGCTTGCTGCTTTGATGCAAACCGACGTTTAGTCGCTTCGTGATTAACGAATATATGTGGCGTATGTTTCGGGGTGTTATTTTTACGGGGCATAGTTTGGAAAACTTTTATATAGATGTTATTATAACAGGTGAAGATGAGCACATCATCAAATAACGATGACAATAATCAGACGCCGCCGAGTGCTTCGACGGTCATTTTATTGCTTGGAACTATTGGTGATACAACTTGGAGGATGTTTGTTCCGACAATCGGACTAACAATTTTGGGGGTTTATCTGGATAATCAGTTTGATACAAAACCTTGGCTGACAGTTGCTGGTATCGTAATCGGTACAGTAATCGCAGGACTATTGATACGTAGCCAATTACGAAATGTACAGAAAGTAAAGAAATAATTATGCTAAACACTTTTGCCGCACTCGACCTGCACATCAGCCTTGCTGCTGAGTCTATTTTCCATGTTGGTCCGATTGCTGTTACGAACGCGATGATTTTGGGTGTGATCGGCAGTACGATTATGCTGGGATTGCTGTTTTACGTCGCTGGCAAGGTAAAAAATGGTAAGTATAACCGTTTTGTCGGACTGGTTCAGTGGATGTTCGAAGGATTTTTGAAGTCAACCGAAGACATCATCGGTGATAAAAAACTAGCGAGAAAGATTTTTCCGTTGGCGATGACGATCTTTTTCACAGTATTAATTACCTACTGGGTCAGTATTCTACCTGGCGTCGGTTCGATTACCTGGAATGGCGTTCCAGTATTCCGTGGCCTGCCAGCGGATTTGAACTTTACCTTTGCTCTCGCGATCATTACGATTGTCGCATCACAGGTCTATGCAATCCAGCGACACGGATTCTTTGGTAATATCGGCCGCTACATCAAAAACCCATTCAAAGATCCAATCGGTGCGTTCGAGGGCGTGCTCGAATTAATCGGTGAGTTCTCTCGACTTGTCGCACTTAGTCTGCGTTTGTTTGGAAACGCGTTTGCCGGTGAAGTATTACTTTTGGTTATCGCGGTACTAACGAGTTATTTTGCCAGCGTTGTCCTGCCGTTCTTTATGGCATTCGAACTATTCATCGGATTCATCCAGGCTTATGTGTTCTTTGTCCTGACGCTGATCTTTACATCCCTTGCCGTCGCGACGCATGGTGGAGACCACAAATCCGACGAATCACACCACAACACCACATCCATCGATCATTCATCTGCTGATAGACCCTCACAGGCTGCCCAGCTGGAATGATATATAATTGAGAAAATAATTAAAGGAGATATATTAACATGGAAGAACTAGCTTTTGGACTGACCTACGCCCTACCTGCACTCGGTGCTGCAATTGGTGTTGGATTCATTGGTGCCGGTGCATTGAATGCATTAGGCCGTAACCCAGAAAAACTAAGCGATATCCGAACACTAATGATTACAGCAATCGTCTTTGCTGACTCTTTGGCCATCATTGGTATCATCGTAGCGATTATCGCAAAATTCCTCTAGGAAACGCACACTCGACATGGAATATGTATTAACACAATTTGCAGCCACTGAAAGTGCCACCGAAGGCGGTATTTTTGGCGCCCTCGGCATCGACATTACGATGTTGGTGCTGCAGGCGATCGCATTTTTGATCTTGGTTGTGTTGCTAGGTAAATTTGTCTATCCGGTGTTGATCAAGGCGGTTGATGATCGTCAAGAAAAGATCGAAGAAGGCACAAAAGCGGCAATCGAAGCGGAAAAGAAGGCGGACGAAGCGAAGAGCGAAGTCGCGCAGTTGATGAAGCAGGCTCGCAAGGAAGCAAGTGAAATCGTTGCGACGGCAAAAGACGAAGCAAATGCTGCAATTGAAAAATCAGAGCAGCGTGCCAAAGTCCGTGCTGAAAAGATTGTTGAATCGGCACATGAGCAGATTGAAAAAGACGTTATCGCTGCTAAAAAGGCCTTGCATAACGAAACAATTGATTTGGTTGCACTTGCAACTGAAAAAGTCGTTGGCAAAACCATTTCAGCAAGTGCTGATGATAAAGTAATTGCCGCAGCAATCAAGGAGTCGAACTAGTTTATGGCTGTTCGCTTGAGTCGTCGTAAAATCGCAACTTATTATGCCGACCAGTTATTGGCTGGTCGTGCTGATGTTGCACGCGAATTAGCGGCGTATCTGATTGATACAAAGCGAACACGCGAAGCGACCTTGATCATTCGTGACGTCGAAGACGCGCTCGAAAAACGTGGTGTTATGGTGGCGGACGTCGCATCGGCATTCCAGCTGTCTGACGCCGCCAAATCGGCGATCACTTCGTTTTTGCAGGCGCATAGCTCGGCAAGCGATGTACGTTTACGAGAATCAGTCGATACGACCCTACTGGGTGGTGTGCGGATTAATACGCCGTCCGACGAATTCGATTCGACTCTGCGAAAGAAACTAGCACAATTAAAGGCAACAAAGGTTTAGGAATTAAAGGAAGTAATATGGCTGAAGTATCAGGAAAAGAACTCTCGGTAGAGGAATTGTCCAAAGATTTGCGCGATGCTATCGCCAACCTGCGACCAGCCGTTGGCGTCATGGGTCGTAAATCCGTTCATGAACCACTGATGACTGGTATCGTCGCGATTGACTCGATGTTCCCTATCGGTCGTGGTCAACGAGAATTAATCATTGGCGATCGCCAAACTGGTAAAACTGCACTTGCGATTGATACCATGATCAACCAAGGTCGCCAAAAAACTGGCGTCGTGAACGTTTACGTTGCGATCGGACAAAAATTGTCTAAAATCGCTCGTTTAGTTGACCGCTTAAAGGAAGAAGGTGTGATGGACCAGACGATTATCGTCGCAACTGGCCCTTCTGACGCAGCATCCCTACTGTATCTGGCGCCATACGCAGGTACGGCGATGGGTGAATATTTCCGCGACAACAAACAGCACGCATTGATGATCTACGACGATCTAACAAAGCACGCTGTCGCCTATCGCCAGATGTCACTACTCCTCCGTCGTCCACCAGGACGCGAAGCCTTCCCGGGTGACGTCTTCTATTTACACTCTCGTTTACTCGAACGTTCTGCAAAGCTTTCTGATGACCTAGGCGCAGGATCACTCACTGCCCTACCAATTATCGAAACGCAAGCAGGTGATATTTCGGCATACGTTCCGACAAACGTCATTTCGATCACGGACGGTCAGATCTTCCTTGAAACTGACTT
>SEAL01000014.1 GCA_004145215.1 Chloroflexota bacterium
AGTTCACGGTCTTTACCGCTTAATCGTTCTAGGCACTGTTCCACTAAATAAGTTCGCTTGCCCTCACGAATATCACCAGAACTTGATTTGCCCGTTTTGGTTTCGTCGCCAAACACACCCAGCAAGTCATCGACTAATTGATACGCGATCCCAAGTGCCGTTCCGAATGACGTCAGGGCGGATAACTGCTCTTGTGTTGCTCCGGCGAGCACTGCTCCTGTCTGCAAGGGGAAAATGAACGAATAGCTAGCTGTTTTGTAGCGGGCAATTTGTAAAGCGTCGCCAAAATCATTTGGACGGAATGCTGATTCGGTGTCGAGTAATTCACCGCCGGCAACTTCAAAAATGCTTTTACCAAGTATTTTCTGAGCGAGAATCTTTTTGTCGTCAGGGAGCGCTGCGACAGCGATCATTTGATACGCACCTGATAAAAGCAGGTCGCCGCCAAGCAGTGCGGCACTATTTGCATAGTGTGTTCGCTCTGCTTTGTCGGTCACGAATGGATGATAGATGGTATCGTACTGACCGGCAACGTTCGGAACACCGTGCCGTATATAATCGCGATCAATAATGTCATCATGGATCAGCAGGCTGCAGTGTAATAGTTCTTGGGCGGCGGCAACTTGAATGATTGACGCGCTATCGGTGCCGCCAAACACATCGTATGCCAGAAGGGTCATCTGCGGTCGAACGCGCTTACCGCCAGATTGAATGACCGCATGGAGATTTTGCCATAGCTGTGTATAAGCATCATTAACCATCTCGGCTTCGCTGATCGACTGTTCAAAAAAACTGTCGAGGGCGGTATTGACGAGGTCGATATGGTGCGCGCGGGATATGGCGGTCGGATTCATGTGCATACTAGTATAAACTAGTCAGTCAAGATTACGCTAGTTTGACCATACTAGTGTTTCTCTTTATAGTTAATTATATGATTGGTCTTGATGACATATTTACACGACTCGAAACCGCTCTCGAGGCTGGAGGCATCGCATGGTGGGAAATGGAAGTTCCGAGTGGGGTAGTATTTTTTAGCGACTACAAAGCAAAAGTCCTCGGTCGAAAGCCAAGCGATTTTACACACTACACACATTTTACAGATCTGGTTCATCCTGATGACTATGAATCGATGATGAAATCGATGCGCGACCACATGGAAGGTGTATCTGATCGGTATGAAACAAAGTATCGAATCAAACACAAAGAGGGTCACTATATTACCTTTTACGACAGGGGTAAAATCGTTCAAAGTAGCAACGGTGTTATGAAAATAGCTGGTATCGTCATCGACGTGACAGATAGACGGGACTTTTCGTAATTAAATGAAAGGTCATCTGGTGGCGTTAAAACAGCGAATCAGTGATCTTTCTCGTTATTTTATCGTAACGCCGATAGCTGTTGTGATTATCGTTATCGGGCTGAGCATTGTCATCGCGATGCTGATCGATCGAGGTCTGGATAGCTCTCGTGATCAGTCGATCGATAAAGTGATGAAGCAAAACGAGCTGGCTGTTACGAGTGAACTAGGGTCCTATGCACAGATAGTCTGGAGTGGCGTTGGGCGGATCAATTCCGGACCTGTCGATAGAGATTCATGGCAGCGTTTCATGAGTACGTATAATATCCGCAAGAACTTTTCGGCGATTTCGCAGTTATCTATGACTGAGGTCGTTACGCCGGATAGTGAGCAGTCGGTAACGCAAGCTCTGGGTCAACAATACAGCCGTGACATTGCAGTTTATCTACGTAATGATAAAACACTACCTCCGAATATAGTTGCGTATATGTACCCCGAAACCGAAAATAGCTTGAATAACGTTGGTTTTGATTTACATAACGAGGATCTGCGTAGCCGAGCGCTGCAGCAATCGACACAGACTGGCGAGATTGTTATTACCGACAAATTAGAGCTAATCCGTAATGCACAAAATGATTCACGGGTGAATGTCCCCGCATTTTTCATGTATGCACCATATTACGATACGGCGCTGCCTCAGTCGAATCCTGATGAGCGATCAACTGCTATTCGTGGCCATGTCGCTGCGGCGTTCAGGGCGGAAAATGTTTTCAAGTCGGCTATGAGCTTGGCTGACAAACGACATTTAACTATTCACGTGTCGATGGGGCGCACGGGTAATAGCCAGTTGATGTACACGCAGCAAGCGACAAATCCGACCGGACCCAAAATTCACAAATCGCAGCAATTGAATGTGTACGGGCAAACGTTTACGATTAATTATGAATTTGATCGTGATCACATCGTCGCAGCATCGCAGCAACAAGCGCCGCTCGCGACGATTGTATTCGGGGTATTCGTCGCCTTATTGACGGGGATCGTCACGTTCTTTTTCCTACGTGATCGCTACCACCGTGTGATGTTCGAAAAAGAACGTGACATTACTCACGCCAAAGACGAGCTGCTGTCGCTGGCGTCACACCAGCTACGTACGCCGGCAACTGGCGTAAAGCAGTATATGGGCATGGTCCTGCAGGGCTTTGCAGGTGATATTACCAATGTGCAGCGTGATTTTTTGACCAAAGCGTACAAGAGTAATGAGCGACAGCTGCACGTGATCAATGACATTTTACATCTGGCAAAATTAGATCTCGGGCGTATTGTGCTAGCCAAAAGCGAGTTTGATCTGGCGGATATGGTACGCGACGTCGTAGAAGAGCAGTCTCAGGATACCCAGGCGGCACACTTATCTGTCAGTCTGAAGCTGTTGAAAAAAGCTCCGATCAGAGCTGATGAGCATGTTCTGCGTATGGTTGTCGAAAATATTGTTAGTAATGCTATAAAATATACGGATCCAGATGGTAAAATAACAGTACGACTACAGCGCAAAGACAGTATGTATGAATTGTCCATCAAAGATACAGGGGTTGGGATTGCCGAGTCGGACATGCCGAAATTATTCAAACAATTTACGCGACTAACGAATGCCCGAAGCCACATGGTGCCCGGCACTGGAGTGGGTTTGTATTTGGCAAAACACCTCGCTGTGATTCATGGCGGTGATATTACGGTTGTATCACATGTCGGAAAAGGATCGACGTTTACCGTCACACTCCCGATTCTGCAAAAAAATCTGTGAAATATTTCATAGCACTGCAAGCAACCGATTTATACAATGATACATAACAAGAAAAGCTGGAGAAAAATATGTCACATAAAATCTTGATCGTTGAAGACGAAGTTACTTTGTCCGAGGCGTATCACACATTGCTCAAACAGGCCAAGTACGATGTTACCGTTGCTCATGATGGAAAAGACGCACTCAAAAAAGTCGAGCAGTTCGACCCCGACTTAATTCTATTAGACCTACGTATGCCAATTCTCGATGGTGTTGGGTTTTTAAAAGAATATGACCTAAAAGGTAAACATCCAAACGTAAAGGTGATTGTATTTAGTAATTACGACATGCAAGAAGAAATTGATGAAGCGTATCGATTGGGTGCTGACCGCTATATCCTAAAAGCTTGGGCATCTCCGCGTGAAATTTTGAACCTTGTAAAAGATGCGCTTGACCCTAGTCAAGCTGAACGTCACTAAAGCTTTCTTTTGCCAAATACTGTAACAATGCTTCACGGTGAATCGTGAAGCTTGTTCCACTATAACTAACAACACCCTTTCGGCGTAACTTGCCCAGCTCGACACTGGTCGTTTCGCGGGTAAGGCCTGTTAGATTACCAAGTGTTGTGTGCGTCAAGTGAAAACGTAACTCAAAGTTACCTGGTGAGATTTCATTTGAATAGCGAAATTGTAGGTAATGCAACATCAATAACAGTTTGTCTGCCGCGCGAGATTGTTCGAGTGCGGTGATCTGTAGTAGCTGACTAGTGTGACTATCGATGAAATAGTTTAATAGATCACCTTCCAACTCTGGGTTAGTACGGATGTGCTCGCGAAGCACTGAACGTTCCGCGGTGATAATTTCACAATCTTCGAGGGCTTCGTAGTAGTATAGCGCGCTCGATGTTTTATTAAAAAGCCATGTTTCAGGGAAAATATCACCTGGCATTCGGAAGCCGATGATCTGTTCATCCCCGTTACGGCCTAGTCGATAGACTTTTACGGCGCCTTTTTGAACCAGATATGCCTGGCGAGGAATTTCTCCTTGATACAACAAAATAGTACGCTTTTTGATTGAGCGCTTTGTTGATCGTGTAATCGGTAGTGATGCTAGTCCGTCCATATTGTTCTATCTATAATACCACTATCTTAATTGTATGAATATTTTAACGTGCCGTCTGTGAGATAACTCACACATCTAATCATCAGCTTTTTTTATAGTAGTAGTGTAAGTAACTGTGGAGGGAAAATGAAAAGTACACATAGATACAAGTTTGTCGATGCGAAAATAAGTAATTTTATCCACCGAAAAACTGCAACAATCGGACAAACTTTGAGTACGACGCATAATCGACCAAGTGTCGGTATGGACTATGAAGCTGCCGATATGCCAATTGCGAGGAACGCAGCGTAATGTCGCGGTCGTACCGGGCCGAAAAAAAGCTTCGTCGCACACGTCGGCTTGATCCGTACAGGCGAGTCAGAGTCCGATTCGCAGATCAGTTGCAATAGAACATCCATAAAGAATTTACGACAGTTTCATCCAGACAGTCATTATGATACCGTCTGGATGATTTATTTAAAAAACATATAAAGCGGCTTTTCAGGTAAAGTTTGTAAAATAGTTTACATCATTAAGTATTATGATTCGTTACTGTAGTACTAAGCCTATAAGAGCTGAGAAAGGAATGAACATCATGAAAATATTTCGTCGCCGTATAAACATTGTGCCAATCGCAATTATTTTCGCCTTCGTTTTAAGTGCCTCACAGTCGGCACAGACGAATGCACTGTCGTTAAGTGACGTTACGAATACACTCGGAAACGTACTAGGACTGAATAACAATAACCGCGCTCCAGAGGCTGCGCAGCAGCCAGCTCCAGCGGCAACACAGACTCAGCAGCCACAGGTTGCATCGCCAGCCCCAGCCACTCAGTCAACTCAGGCGCTGCCTGTAGGCCAGGCGGGCCAGCAAGCGGCTCAGGCGCTAGTTCAGCCAACAGCGGCTACCGTTTCAGCACCTCCCGTCGCATCTGTACCTGCAGTTACCGCTGCTACGACAGACACTGGAGGGATTGCTAGGCAGGTCGCTGCCGCACAGACGAGCCGATCAATTAACCCGGTCGAATATACGAGCGGTAGGATCGGCACAGAGTTTCGAGATGAACTATACGCTCTTGCTGCTGTCACGCTCGTTGTTGGTATGTCGCTCTACGGTATGACATTCCTTGGTGTTGCCCGCACTGTTCCCGCCGTTTCGCGCCGTCCCCTTTATATAAAATAATTACTAATCATGTCTTTACCCGACAGAAAGGCTGATTTCATCCTATGACCAAAAAATTCCTTATTCGCTTTGTGGCTGCCGTGCTGATTGTTGCCGGAATCTCTATTGCTGCTTTTGCTGCATTTAAAAGTAGCGACAAAGTTGACCAAAACCTCGTTTTTGCTGATCGGACGCTACTATCCGGTTTGTGGGACAATTACAAAAAAATATATTGGGAATCTGGTTCTGGCCGTACTCTCGACAAGCAGCAGAATGACATCACTACTAGTGAAGGTCAGAGCTATACGATGATGCGTGCTGTCTGGCAGAGCGACCGCGCAACCTTTGATAAATCATGGGACTGGACGCAGGAGCAGTTACAGCGTGAGGATAATTTGTTTGCCTGGAAGTGGGGCCTCAAACCCGACGGAACCTATGGTACGTTAACCGACCAAGGCGGTCAGAACACGGCATCAGATGCTGATAGCGACATTGCCGTTGCGCTACTAATGGCTGCGAATAAATGGCAGGACAAAACGTACCTTGATGATGCTAAAAAAATTATTCCAAGTATGTGGGAAGAGGAAGTGATTACCGTACAGGGCAAACCATATCTTGCTGCTAATAATTTGGAAAAAGATTCGGAACAACCTGCGATTATCAATGTCTCGTACTTCTCTCCATATGCCTACCGCTTGTTCGCTAAAGTAGACAAAGAAAATAACTGGAATGGTCTGATTGATTCAAGCTACGAATTACTCAATAAATCAATGGATGAGAATCTCGATAAATCATCATCGGCGAATTTGCCTCCTGATTGGATCGGCATGAACAAACAGACTGGTGCGATCGCTGCGATATCAGGTAGTGCAAATCTGACGACAAATTACAGTTATGATGCGATGCGTACTCCATGGCGATTAGCGCTGGACTATCAGTGGTACAAAGAACCACGCGCCAAAGCAACGCTCGAAAAAATGTCGTTCTTTAAAGACCAGTGGCAGGATACTGGCAAACTCTATTCAACCTACAGTCATGATGGCCAGACGGTCAAAACTGACGAGGTTGCCGAAGGCTACGCAACAGCCCTGGCATATTTCTCGGTTGTCGAACCTGATCTAGCAAAAGATATCTATGACAAAAAACTAAAGACCCTCTACGATCAGAATACCAATTCCTGGTCGAAAGAGATGACCTATTACGGGGATAACTGGTCATGGCTCGGCATAGCGCTTTACGATAAAAAACTTGATAACCTGGCTGAAACTCTCAACTAACCCCATTCACCGAAAGGAATAAAGACCGTGGAATTTCTGAAAACAACCCGAGCAAGCCGCATCCTCCTGATTACAAATTTACTGCTATCTGTCACATATTTTGGTTACTTTACATTTATGTCGCCTGTCGGCAACCCGGTGCTCTTTGGGTTGTTGGTTGTTGCGGGTGTCTACCACCTCTGGCAAGTGCTGAGCTATATTCATAGCGTTTGGCCACGCAAGCGTCACCGTGAATTTGATGCTACATTTACACCAGCGGTAGGCGTGTTTATCACTGTCTGTGGTGAACCAAATGATATTGTTGAAGAAACAGTCATTGCTGCAAAGGCGATGGATTATCCTGAATTCAATATTTACATCTTGAATGATGGGTTTGTTGCGAATCGGGATAATTGGAAAGAAGCTGAAGTGCTAGCAAAGAAGCACGGTATTAAATGTATTACGCGTAAAACTCCAGGTGGCGCAAAAGCGGGCAACATCAATCACGCGCTCTCAAAAACCAATGAAGATTTTACGGTTATCTTTGATGCTGATCACGTGCCAAAGCCCCACTTCCTAAAAGCAATGATGGGTTATTTTGTCGACGAGCGTGTTGCGTTCGTACAGTCACCGCAGTATTACAAAAATCATGATGAAAACATGGTGACGGGCGGTTCATGGGAACAGCAAGCATTATTCTTTGGTGCAATCATGAAAGGTAAAGACACCGCTGACACCGCATTTATGTGCGGTACTAATATGATTTTACGACGAACAGCAGTGATCGAAGCTGGCGGTATGTGTGAAACCAGTATCGCTGAAGATTTCCTGACGTCGCTACTTATCCATGAAAAGAAATGGAAGTCAGTCTATGTCGACGAAGTGTTGGCCGAAGGTTTGGCGCCAGAAGATTTCTTGTCATATTACAAACAGCAATTTCGTTGGGCGCGCGGTAGCCTCGAGGTCATCTTTAAATACAACCCATTATTTCGTCGTGGTCTAACTATGAGTCAGCGGCTGCAGTACCTCTCGTCAGCTGGGTTCTACTTATCAGGATTGATTGTACTGCTAAACGCCACGTTGCCGCTCATCTACTTTTTCGCTGGACTCGAACCGTTGGCGATCGGCACGATGAGCCTGGCGCTGATCTTTTTGCCATACATGTTCGTCGTACTTTATACCATTCAGGTTACTAGTAACTTTAGCTATACATTCCGCGCACTATCATTCAGCCTCAGCTCTTTTCCGATCCACTGCAAAGCCGTATGGCAAATTTTGACCGGCAAAAAAAGTGGCTTTGTCGTGACATCAAAAAAGAAAGTCAGCGGTAATTTTGGTTACCTCGTGACGCCGCACTTGGTGTACATCGGACTAGTCATCTTTGGTGTACTCATTGGATTGCTACGCGAAGGACTAACGGCCGCGATGGTCGCCAATATCGCCTGGGCAGTCATATATATTGCTATATTTGCGCCATTTATCAGCGCAGCATTCGAAAAAACATCCAATGACGCAGAAGTCGACAAAGACGAAATTGCAATTGCTCCTGTCAAAAAGGAGGCACGAGGATGATGGCTTGGCTAAAGAACTTCCGAGAACCAAAGCAGACCCGCTGGTGGATCGTTACGTTGAGCCTCGGGCTGATGATGGGGTTTGCCATCTACTTCAGTCTGACTATTTTTAGTCAGACCAGTCTGCGATTAGACGAAGCGCAGAGTTTGTTTCAGACGAACCGTGACGTTCTCGGCATATTGAATTTGGTTGCCCAAGACGTTCACGTTCCCGGCTACCATATCCTGCTTCATTTTTGGCAGCTGCTATTTGGTAATGATATTTTTGCTGCACGCATGATGTCGCTGGTATTTTTTGTAGCATTGATCCCTGCGGTCTATGCACTCGCTAGCTATACGTTTGACCGACGCGTCGGGTTGTTCGCAGCACTACTCGTGACACTATCACCATTCATGGACTGGTATGGATCCGAAGCGCGTATGTATACAATGCTGGCGTTATTCACGGTGCTGCACCAGTTAGCATTCATGAAGTTGTTCAAAGAAGGCAAGTCCGTTCACTGGGTTTGGTTCACGCTGACAGCTATTGCTGGAATGTACACGCACTACTTCTTTGCCTTTGTGATTCTGACAGAAATATTCTTTTATGTATTTTCGCGTAAAGAATTTGCTGCACCAAAAGCGTTTCGCAAATTCTTGATATCGGGCGCTATCGTCGCAGCAGCAATTGCACCATGGATCATTTATGTCGTCCAGTTGGGGACTGCGAGCAATACTCAGCCGAGTTTGAACGAACCAACCAGCGTCGATTTGTTCAACACCTATGCGCAGTTCATCTTTGGATTCCAAGTTGATGGACTGAACACGATCATCGTGTCGCTATGGCCGATCGTCGTGCTACTCGCGTTCTTTGCGCTACAGGCGAACCGAAAAACAACACGCGAAGTGATTTTCTTTGTGATGGCGGCGATTGTTCCAGTGATCGGTGCGTTTATCATCAGTGTCACCGTTCGACCATTTTTCCAAAGTCGTTATTTGATCGTGGCTTTGCCTGCGCTAATGATATTTGTCGCCTGGGTACTGTCGATCTATCCGACCAAAGTTCGGCGCGTATTACAAACGGCATTCGTTATTGTCATGGCCGGATTGTTCGCGGTCCAAGCGATCAATCCGAATACGCCGGTCAAGGAAGACTACAGAGATGCGGTTGGATATTTATCCGAAAAATCAACGAGCCAGGATGTCGTGGTATTGACTGCGCCGTTCACTATCTATCCAACGGAATATTACTACACAGGCACTGCCAAAGTTACGACCCAGCCGATTTGGAACCGATTCGAGCAAGGCGCGGTGCCAGCATTCAACAGAGACAAACTCGCCGAAGAGGTCAAGCAGAATACAGAATCCTACCAGACGGCATGGTTGATGGTCAGCTATGATCAAGGCTATAACGAAGACGTCAGGGATTATTACGACAATAACTTTGAACGCACCAGCAGTAAAGAATTCAGCAAGGATCTATGGGTATATAGTTACAAGATTCGCTACGATCCTGCACTGACAATTGCCGACTAGTGTTGCTATACTGACGTGATGAGTGCATTTTCTCTTCATTCCATAGACCGTGATGTACTATTGTCAGATCAAGTTGATCGCCGTGAATTAAAACGGATTGTTCAAGAATGCCAACAAGTGATTGAAAAGGGGGTAACTGGTGATGTTGTCGAGTTCGGTTGTTACGTCGGCACAAGCAGCGTTTACCTTGCAAAACTGATCGAGGGGAGCGACCGACAACTGTATCTATACGATTCGTTCGAAGGTCTGCCGGAAAAAGTAGCGAAAGATCAAAGTCCTGTCGGTTTGCAGTTTCGATCGGGCGAATTACTAGCGACAAAACGTCAGCTGATAACGAACCTGAAGCGCGCGAACGTGACAATGCCGGTGATAAAAAAAGGGTGGTTTTCAGATCTGACACCGAGTGATGTCCCAGCGAACATTGGCTTTGCATTCCTAGACGGAGATTATTACCATTCCGTCATGGATCCGCTGAAATTGATTTGGCCAAATCTGACGCCTGGCGCAGTTATTGTAGTTGACGATTATGCCAACGAAGCATTGCCCGGAGCAGCGCATGCCGTGAATGAGTGGCTGCGGACGCATAGTGGAAAGCTAACAGTCTATGCGTCACTGGCGATAATTCAAACTTGACATACATTTCATACTTTTAGTACAATAGATACAAAGGAGATGTATTTTCATGCATGACAAAAAATTATACGGTACCGCAACCGTCGGTACGAAAGGGCAGGTGGTTATTCCATCTGACGCCCGTGAAGAACTGGGAATCGCCACTGGTGATCGACTCTACGTGGTCGGTTCAAAAGCCAGTCAATGGATTGGATTCATCAAAGAAGATCAGCTGCGTGCAATGATCGAACATTTAACAGACAATATCGAATCGTACAAAGACGTACTCGAAAATCCGCCAATAGAGGAACAAAAATAATGAATCATCATTTAACTTTACGAAAAAAACTGATCATCATGATATCGGTCATGGCCAGTCTGTTTTTGGTTGCGCTGGACCAGACTATCATCGCGACAGCACTCGGTAAAATTACCGAAGAATTTAACGCGTTTAGCTCACTCAGCTGGATTGTTACAGCCTATTTGATCACGACAACAATTACTGTACCCATTGCAGGTAAATTATCTGACCTGTTTGGACGCCGAACCTTACTGCTGATTGGTGTAGCAATTTTTGCTGCTGGATCGCTTTTGAGTGGCCTTGCCGGCAACGTTGAACAACTGATCGCATGGCGAGCATTGCAGGGTATCGGTGGTGGTATTATCACCGCTAACGCCTTTACGATTGTCGGCGATTTGTTCGCGGCGCGTGAACGAGGCAAATGGCAGGGGCTGATTGGTGCCGTCTTCGGTATATCATCTGTTGTCGGTCCACTCCTCGGCGGTTGGTTGACTGATGGCCACGCAATATTTGGTACGATGACTGATTGGCGCTGGACGTTCTTTATCAACGTTCCTGTGGCTATCGTGGCGTTTATATTAATTGCAATCTATTGTCCTAGTCTACGTCATAACAAAAAACCAGTTATCGACTATGCTGGCGCAGGGCTTCTGGCGCTTGCGCTTGGTACATTAGTTCTCGCAGTCGATAATACCGAAATGGTCTTTGGAGACCTGATGAGCGCAACTGGGCTCAGCCTCGCTGGACTACGAATCATTATGTTCACTGTTGTTGCGCTCGCTGTCGCAGCTCTGATATGGACCGAGAAAAAGGCACGTGAACCAATTTTGCCACTTCATATGTTCAAGAACCGAAACTTTGTATTGATTATGGGCATCGCAACACTCTTTGGCTCGGCGTTCATGGGATCGATACTGTACCTGACGCAGTTCAACCAACAAGTCTTTAGTGCGACACCAACAGAATCTGGCTTGATGCTATTGCCACTTGTCGGTGGATTGATGGTGACGAGTATTACCGCAGGGCAGATCATTTCACGCACTGGTCGCTATACAGCAAAGTGCCTATATTCAAGCGCTCGAAAAGAGCCCTCAAGTAAAGCAATTTGGTGACTTGCATGACTCGAACACGTTATTAACATTGAATACTGCTGATATCAAACAACGTATTACCGATGGATTTGATACCAGCGTACAGAATCTGCCACAGCCGGCACGTGATGCAGCGACGAAAGATTTCTTGAAACAGCAGGATGAATTTGCGACACAGGTGAAAACTGCATTTAGCGATAGCTTGCGAGGGATTTTCCTGACGGCAGCAGTGTTAATGGCGGTTGCCTCGGTACTGGTATTTGCGATCAAAGAACGTCCGCTTCATTCGGCTGATGCGAGCGAGACGCCAGGCGAATAGTCACGAGCAATAAATTAGCACAACAACGAGCATCCATATACGGGGTGCTCGTTGTTGTTTATGCTTAAAAGCGCTATACTGCTACATATTATGTTGCGTCATTATACGAAGCATTCTCCGGGTGAGGAATTCAGGCAGGTACATACGCCACACACAGAGGGTGTATGGACGCATGCCGAACGGCCGACGGACGAAGAACTAGAAATCGTCGAGAAATCTCATAATCTGGATCCTAATATCGTCAACGATCTGCGCGACAACGAAGAGCTACCACGCGTCGAGTATAGTGGCGATACGCTGTACGTGTTCCTGCGCTCTGCTCAGCGTAGCAAACACGGAGAAGTCATTACGGCGCCACTGCTGGCTGCAGCAACGACAGACGCCTTTATCACGCTGACATCGACCAATAGTGTCGCCGAATCAAAGATTGTTAACGCCCTGCATCAGGATGCTCGCAGTGAAGACAAAGGGGCGCTACTGTTGAGCACTTTTACGGCTGTCATTGTCGATTATCAGGTGCTGATCAACCGAACGGGTAAATATATCAAAGACATCGGTCATCGGCTGCGTACGCATGAAGTAAATAACAGTGATTTTGTGCATTTCGTAACGATCGAAGAAATGAAGCCTGGGCATACAGCGCCATTGTATTATTTACACTCGGGCTAATTTTAAGCGTTTACCTACTTGCCAAGCGTTTTAAAGTATTCTAATATATAACCAAGAGCACGATGTCATTATCGCGCATGTCTTGACGCATTTAGCCTGTGTTGCTATTATCGTATATGTGTTCCGCGTCAAAAACACGAAAAATCTAATTTTAAAGGTCGAAGTACGCGGGGCTGTGCATAGTACAAGGAGTACATAAAACCCATGCCAATAGCCATCGAGTTTGTGTCATCACGACGCAAAAAGATAGCAGTTAGTGTGGTGCCTGCCGAATGGCAACTGTATATCGCTCACTAATAAAACGCCACGTTGCGTTTTACCCGAACTTATACGGGGAGGTATAAGAAACAAAAAACACCCCAAGGCACCGGGGTGTTTTTTATAATAAGTAGGCTAGTTTACTTTAGCGCTTCTTCGATCTTTGCTTTGAACTTTGCTTGATCGTTCCAAACGTCACTTTCAATCTTTTCGTTATTCAACAGAATTGTTGGTGTGCCAGTGACGCGGGCCTTTTTGCCAAGGGCTAGGTCGAAGTTGATTTTACTACCGACTGCGTCGCTTCCCATGTCAGTCTTGAACTTTTCGATATCTGTCACGCCGACCTGCTGTGCGTAATTGACAAACGCATCAGTTCGCTTATCGATAGCAATACCTTGCCAAGTTGTCTGCTGTGCATAGAGCAAATCATGCATTTCCCAGTATTTACCCTGTAGGCCAGCTGCTTCCGCGGCTGCCGCTGCGGCACGTGCGTTAGCGTGGATCGTTGGCAGTGGGTTATTGCGGAACACAAACGCGATATCATCTTTGAATTCTTCACTCAAAGCTTTTAGGTTTGGTGCGGCTGATGCACATCCTGGACACTGAAAATCTCCGTATTCAATTAGTACAACTTTACTGTCAGCTTTTCCATAGACGTGGTCTGCAATATTACCGGATCGCTCGCTTGCAGCCAGAACTTTTGTTTGGTCAACATCATCGACAGAAATAGCGCCTTGCCGTGACAATGCGATTAATCCGCCAAGTAGCGCGACACATACTGCGCCAAAAATAACCCATGTTTTCGTATTCACTATGTACTCCTTAAAACAATTTACTATACTTATTGTAGTAGAAAGACGACATCGTCACAAGGTGATACAATAAGCGTATTATGACGGTTATACTTTATGTGCTTTTCCTATTTGCGTTCATTGCCCTGCTACTAGTGAATGCGGTGCAGTTGCGGCGCACTTCGATCAGCCGATTCGAGCTAAATAAACGGATTAGTAATGGTGACACCGCCGCAAAGCAAATTGTTCACCGTGAATCGCTTCTGGCTGACCTGCAGTCGTTGCAGCGAGTGATCATTGCTGTTCTGGTTGTACTAGTGGTGATTTTGGCTATTGCTGCGTCAGGCTGGCTGATGGGCTCGATTGTCGCGTTGGTGATCGCGATTGAATTCGGCTTTGTATCGCACCGCTCGTTTATACAGCATTTTGCACAGCGGCAGTACGAACGCATCGAACCAAAGGTTATGGCTTTTATCGATGCCCATGATTGGATAATTGCGCCACTTCGTCACATTCAACACGAAGACGTCGCGCTAAAATTACATTCCACCGAAGAATTCTTTCACCTGTTACAGCAAACTGACGTACTGGACGCAGCGCAAAAGCAGTCTATTCGATCAGCGTTAGAGCTGGATGATAAAACGATCGGCGACAGTATGGTGCTGTTTGCAAATGTAACGACAATTGATCGCGCTGAACTACTGGGCCCATTAGTACTCGATGATTTGCACAAAACAGGGCAGTCAAAATTCCCTGTGACGAATAAATCCGGTGACATCATTGGCGTTCTGGATATTCGCCATATGCTGACAGTTGATGCCGGCAAACATTCAATGACTGCAGAAAAAGCAATGACACCCGGAATCGCGACACTCGACAGGGACGCGCCACTGTCGAAGGCAATGAGGCAATTCGTGACAGAACAACCTGGGCTAATTATGATCACAGATGGCGATACAAAGCTTGGATTTGTTGACCCAATCTCGGTCGCCGAAGATTACACCGGCCATAGCTTTTCGTCATAGTTACTGGCGCCCACAGAGGTAAAGTGCTATTATGTCATGTATATGAATAGAACCGAAATACAGCACACGACCTCGCATATTGATGAAATAGTCTCGATTAGTGGCTGGGTGAATAGCCGCCGCGATCACGGTGGGCTGATCTTTATCGATTTACGTGATCATAGCGGTATTGTTCAGCTAGTAATTAATCCCGAATCAGCCCAGGCGTTTGGCCTTGCCGAGTCTGCTCGTGATGAATTTGTATTTACGGCAACTGGTGTGGTGAAAAATCGCGATGACCACCTGAAAAACCCGAACCTTCCAACGGGCGAAATCGAGATTGTTGTTAGTGAGCTAGTACTTTTGAACCGTTCAGAACCACTACCTGTCGCGACGCGCGATGATGGCCAACAGTCGGGCGAAGAACTACGCCTAAAGTATCGCTACCTGGATCTCCGTCGTCCTAGTATGCAACAGACGCTCAAACGTCGTTCTGAATATAATAAATTCCTGCGCGCCTACATGGATGACAATGATTTTACCGAAGTAACAACACCGATCTTGGCGAATTCTAGCCCCGAAGGTGCTCGTGACTTTTTGGTGCCGTCACGCGTTCATCCTGGTAAATTTTACGCGCTTCCGCAAGCTCCGCAGCAATTCAAGCAACTATTAATGGTTGGTGGAGTTCATCGCTATTATCAGATTGCCACTTGTTTTCGCGACGAAGACCCACGTGCCGATCGTCTGTATGGAGATTTTTATCAACTGGATCTGGAAATGTCGACTTACGATTTGGTATGGAACTAGTCGACCTTTCTGCCGATCTAGCATCGACCGAATTTGGTGTTTTCAAAAACACCCTCGCTAACGGCGGTGTCGTCAAAGCAATCCGTGTCCAGGGTGGTGCCAGCCTCAGTCGTAAACAAATTGATACATTTACTGACATCGCAAAAAACGAAGGTGCCGGTGGCTTGGCATACATTACCTATACTGACGGTGAAGTAAAATCACCAATCGCAAAGTTTTTGACTGACGCAGAACTTACTGCAATCAAGGAAACAACTGGCGCTCAAGACGGTGACACCGTGTTCTTTGGCACCGACAAGCGCGAAACGGTCAATGCCGTACTCGGAAAGCTCCGCAGTGAATTTGCTGAACATTTTGGATTAAAAGACCCGAACAAAGTCGCCCTCGCTTGGGTTATCGATTTTCCATTCTACGAATGGAGCGAATCTGAAAAGAAAGTCGACTTCGGTCACAACCCATTCAGTATGCCGCGCGGAGGCGCTGAAGCATTGGCCGCTGCCGACACTGATGAAAAGAAACTGGCTATTGTTGCCGATCAATATGACATGGTGATGAACGGCTACGAAATCTGTTCTGGCGCCGTACGAAACCACAATCCCGAAGTAATGTACGAAGCATTTGGTGTCCTAGGCTACGACCGTGCGTACGTCGAGGCAAAATTCGGTGCAATGCTGAGCGCATTCAAATTCGGTGCACCGCCACACGCAGGCTGTGCATTTGGTATCGACCGTATCTTTATGGTTTTGCAGGATGAATCGAATATTCGTGAAGTTGTCGCCTTTCCAAAAAACGGTTCTGGCGTTGATACGATGATGGATTCGCCAAGCGTCGTCGATGATTCACTGCTCAAAGATTTATCACTTCGAATCGAGGAATAGTCATATGGCGTCTGCGATTAAGTTAGTCGTAACGGATATGGACGGAACGATTGTCGCGACGAAACAGCACACTACATCCGAAGCTGTTCGTTCCGCGGTCATCGGTGTTGAACAAAGCGGCGTCCAGGTCGCTGCGGTGACAGCCAGGCCATATGAATTTGCAAAAAGCGTTTTTACGGTTTTAGGCATCGACGGGCTGTGTGTCGTTGATGGCGGGGCAACAGTCGTTCAGTCGACAACCGGTGAGGTTGTTTGGAGCAAATGGTTGGATGCCGACGCCCTAAAGAAAATAGTGGCAATTATGCTGCCGCACACGCAAACGATTGACTATAAAGTGGGCTGGAACGAAGAGTCTGCTGTAGACGTCGACATTGAAATGATCACCGATGCGGCTCCGTATGTCTATGCCGAAGTAGATGTGGGTGATGTTGCGGGAATATTCGCACGACTCAATAGGATTGATGGTGTTATAGGCCACGCTATCACACAGGATGATCCTAGTGTGATCGGTATTCAAGTATGTCACTACCAGGCAGACAAATTCCATGGCGTCTCTGCGTTACGCGATATCGTTGGGCTAACAAAAGACCAAACTTTGGCGATTGGTGATGGCGACAACGATCTTTCGCTGTTTCAAAATGCTGCCGTCAAAGTAGCGATGGGAAATGCGACTGACAAGTTAAAATCGCAGGCAGACTATATCGTTGGCTCTTTGGCTGATGATGGATTTGCCGAAGCAATGCAAAGGTTTGTGCTATAGAAACAATCGAAAATTTCTCGAACCGCGATCACTTCAGGGTGACGACAAAAGCCGCCATTTATTCACTTGATGGGAGCGCGGTGTTATTAACCGACATCAAGCAATCAAATGGCGGTCGTTCATTCGGCCTGCCGGGTGGCCACATGGATCACGGTGAAGAACCTGATCAAACGATGATCCGAGAATTGCGCGAAGAGCTGGGGGTGACGGTCCAAGACCTAGCCAGGGCGGATTTCTTTATGCATCCAAATGGCAAAGTGGTTCTTGGGTATACTGCGCGTTTATCGCGCGACGCACTGCTGGTATCGCAAGAACCCGAGCGCGAAGAGGGCATCTGGGTGACACGTGCGGATTTAGCGGCGGTGGCGTTAAATGATGCGTACCGATCTCACGTTGATCAACATTGGCCTTCTTCTGATTAATCAACGTTACCTTACTTTCGTTTCGCAATACACTTTGCCCCTATAGCTTCACAGGAGCTATAGGGGCGCGCTCGGCTGGAATCTGCCTATGGTCAGATCCCACAGCTTGCTCACTGGAAAGTAAAGAAACGTTGATCAATTGACTTTTTAAAGCATTAGTGCTATAATAAAAATAATACCTATTATAGTAAACAAACATGAACAACATTGACATTAACACCATCATCCAGACAACAGGCGAAATCATTGATTTATTCGGCGTACTATTTGTTGTTATTGGTATCGTCGCCGCGACAATTCATGCGGTGCAAAAAATTGCTATGAAAAAAGACGGTCACGCAATTTACCGATCGTATCGTCATGGCCTTGCGCGAAGTGTTCTGATCGGCCTCGAGTTTTTGGTAGCAGGCGATATCATTCGTTCTGTTGCGGGTGATGTGACACTCGAAGGCGTCGTGACGCTGGCAATTATCGTATTAATTCGATTAGTTCTGGGTATGAGCCTAGAAATGGAAATCGAAGGTCGCTGGCCGTGGCAGCGAGCAAAAACGTCACGCTAATTTTATCCCAGACTTTCTGCTATCGCAAAAGTACTCTATAGTAATTGTATGAACCGAAAAGAAGTTATTTCGAAAATCCTTCAAGCATCACAGGGCCAGTCGACCAATTTAGCCGGCAGTGGCGCGGGATGGATGGGGCAGGTTTCGGGTGTACAGCAGCAAATAAATCAAATGCTGTCAGAGTGGACCGAATCAAAAGACGATGCAGTGCTACATGATAGTATTGCAATGCTACAAACGATGTCAGTACTATCCGAGATCGAAGCTACCGAACTTCATGACGCTCTCGCTGCTATTAATTCTTGATTCGAAAACGGCGCCAAATCAACCCATCAAACAGTAGGTGACTGAAATATCCAGCAATCGCCGCGAGGTAAAATAGTAGCGCCATCGCCAGGTTGTCGGGTGTATATAAATAGGGGATGATCAGGATTGGCAGTGGCACGATGAACATGGCCCATTTTGAATGTGTCCAGCCGCGGTGATGGCCAATAATCGGCAGCATTGCGATAAATCCTAAATAGGCCGCGGCCTGAATATAGCCGTTCAATAGCAGTAATATATCGACACTGAACGCGATACCAAAAAAGATATCTTGCGCCTTGCTGTTCGTATCGACATCGGGAAACAGCGCAAACAGCATGGCGATAACAAACAATGCCGCTAGTGGCTGCCAATCATTGAGCAGATGTGTAGCTTCGGCCAACTGCTCGACGGGCAGATGGCCCGCACCAAGCGCCACGACCGCACCGGCAATAACGCCGCCTACTAAATGTCCTTTCCAGTTTGCCATACCACTATTGTAGCATTAGCAAAATGGCAGAGTGTTTCGACCTTTATATTGTTATATTAACATCATTAGTGTTTTTTGTTAAAAATATTACTACATTTTCGATTCATTCGACATATAATGGTGAGGTAATATAAACGTAATACAAAGGAGAGGTCTATGGAAGATCTTCAGACCTTGGTGACGTTACTGACGATCGCAGTTATTCTGTTGTCTGTCGTCATCATAGCCTTGCTAGTTGCTGTCACTGTTGTACTGATCAAAGTACACCATTTGGTAAAAAAAGTTGACGCAATTACGACCAATGTCGCATCGGCTACAGAATGGCTATCACCCACAAAAGTGATTTCAACTGCCGTTCGCCTGTTCCGTCGCTAATAATTATTACGTAAAAAGGAGAAAATATATGTCAAAAACAACAAATGTATTATTTGCAGCTATCGGTGGATTTGTCGCAGGTATCTTGCTGGCGCCAAAGAGTGGCCAAGAAACTCGTGACGAGATTAAACAAAAGTCTCGTGATGCAAAAGAAGCTGCTCGTGTCAAAGCAGCCGAAGCGCGTGCTGCAGCAAAAGAAGGCATGACGACACTTCGCCATGGCGCTGACGCTGCCGGTAAAGAAGTATCAGAATTCGGCAAAAGTGCTCGCACAACTGCTGAAAAGATTGCTGCAGAAGCTGCTGAACTCGGTGGCGAAGCACGTACGCGCGCTAGCCGCGTTGCTAGTGACGCAAAAGCTACTGGTCATTCTATTCAAAAAGACGCAGAAAAGCGCCTAAAGTAATAGCCTTTGCTACTAAAATAAGCACCTCGTTGGGTGCTATTTTAGTAGGTCGCGTTATACGAGGAATTATTCAATGAAACACTATATTATTTACCTTCCTGGACTAGGTGATCACTGGGACGCTCCTAGGCGCTGGGCATTAAAACTCTGGCGTATTTTTGGCGTCCAGACGGAATTGGTGCCAATGCAGTGGTATGACGGCAAATCATACGACGAAAAACTTGACCGAGTGCTATCATCAATCGACAGAGCTGCCGCGGCAGGATATGATATCTCGCTGATAGGTGAAAGTGCTGGCGCCAGCATGGCATCGAATGTGGCCGTTCGTCGCACGGCGCAGCTACATCGGGTTGTGACTTTATGTGGTGTCGTGTACCCGCAGGCAGATGTGTCACCGGTAATTTATGGCCGCAGTCCAGCATTCAAAACATCGATGAGCAACCTGGTGAATTCCATACAAACGATCACATCAAGTGATTCGCCGGATTTTCGTGTCATCACGGCGCTGTATGACCCCGTCGTTGATCACCGTCAGAATATATTGCATGCCAAAAAACCTATCCGAGTGTGGAGTGTCGGTCATTTGACGACGATTGCGCTATGTTTGACGCTGTTTAGCCCGATTGTCATTCGCCAGATCAAGAAGTAACTGGCATATTTTCGAGCGAGCGCCACAAATAAAAACTGGCGACAGATTCATAAGGGTGCCAGTCGTGGTCGTCGGCAACTAATCCTACCTGCTCGGGAGTGACGGTTGATTCGAATCCGTATAATTTTTGTACGGCGTTTCTGATACCCAGGTCGCCCGTTGGCAGTACATCTAATCTCCCCATGCAAAACATCAAAAACATGTGGACAGTCCAGACGCCAATGCCTTTGACGGCGGTCAGTTCTTCGATGATCTCTTGGTTCGACAGTGTATCCAAGTGATCAAAATGGACACTGCCGTCAATCACGCGTTCCGCCAGATCAATAATATACCTAGCCTTTGGCCGCGACAGCCCGACGCTTCGATAGGTCTCGACATCGATCGATAGAATTTGCTGGGGCGAGGGGAATGGCCCATCAAACAGCCCGACGAATCGTTCGCGAATAGCAGCCGCCGCTTTGACACTCAGCTGCTGGCCGATGATGCTTTCGACGAGCGACTGATAATAATTAGCATGCTTCTGAAACGACGGGACAGGATAGCGCTCGATGACGTCACCTAGTATCGGGTCGTGTGATTTCAGATGGGCGATCGCATTGTCCATAATTTATATTTCGATTGTTGTTCCGTCGATACGCTTGTATTGTGCACCGACCGCGTTACAGAACTGAGGTATCATTTCATCAGGCAGTGATTTGCCGACGTCAGACAGTACGGCATCATGAGTAGGGAATACGAATTTTGGCCTCAGTAGCGTCACATAATCCATTGATTCGCTGATCTTTAGCCACGGCGCACCAACTGGCAGTGCTAACGTTGCAACAGGTTTTTCTGGATTTACGAATGAATCTCCAGGATAAAATACCTCGTCGTCAATCATGACGCCTAGGTTAGCAACAGCCGGGAAATCGGGGTGGATAACTGCGTGTGTGCCGCCGAAAAATTCCAATGAAAAAGGCTCAATTGATATAGTTTCGCCAGCGTCAACGTTCTTGGTCGGTAGCGCGTCTCCTAACTGACGAGTGATGTCACTGTGCGCAACAATAACAGCGTTTGGATTGTGGGCGATCAGCGCTCCTAATGCATTGACGTCAAAGTGGTCCTGATGTTCATGAGTGACGACAATGGCAACGACGTTTTCCGGCGAACCTAAATCTGTCGTGAATGCTCCGGGATCGACGACAATTAATTTACCGTCTTTTTCGATCGTAAAACAAGCGTGCTCATATTTGGTCAGTTTCATATATCTAGTATACCTTTCTTTAATCAGTTCGTCCGTCGCATAGAAAGAGCCGGCGTGGACCGACTCTTTCGAGAGAATAGGGGTTTTTCAGGTGCCGAGTACGGGTCTATGCGTGGTGCGGTGTGCCACCGCGAATTGCTTTGACGATAGCCAGTAAGATGACAGCGCCCAATATTGTAACGAGTAGGCTCATCAGGTTAAATCCTTCGACTGCTGATCCTGTCAGCGTACGAACCAAGAATCCACCGATAAAGGCACCGACGATACCAACGGCGATGTTCGAAAAAGCGCCCATCTGGTGGTTCGTCTTCATGATCATCGACGCAATCCATCCTGCCAATGCACCAAATACGATCCAAAGTACTATATCTAATATCATGTTGCCTCCTTTTGTTATTTCTAACCTCTACTATAATCGCGAAGGCAGAGCAAAAAAGTGAGAATTTTTACATGAACGTGGTGATAATTCAGGCGTCTATGAACCAGTCACTGTAGTGGCTGCGGACTTTGACGATTTTTGGTGTGATAACGATAGAACAATAGCCGTTTGTTGGATTGTTGTTAAAGTAATCTTGGTGTTCAGGCTCTGCCGCGTAGAATGTATCAAGTCCGGCTACTTCGGTCACAATTGGGTCGTCCCAGATTGTGCCAGCTCGTTCGATAGCTGCATTGAATTCGTTTTGCTGGTCGTTATCAGCGTACAGCATTACCGATCGGTACTGCGTTCCATGGTCGGCGCCTTGCCGATTGAGGGTTGTCGGATCATGCAGTGTAAAGAATATATCTAGGATTGTTTCGGCAGGAATGACCGCTTCATCAAACGTAATTTGAATCACTTCAGCGTGACCAGTTTTGCTACTACCGACTTGGTAGTAGTTGGGGTTATCAGTGTCACCGCCCGCATAGCCACTGACGACTTGCGTCACGCCACGAATACGCCGATACACAGCGTCCAAACACCAGAAACATCCACCACCGAGTACATATGTCGTCATGTAAATAAGTATACGCCTATTTAGTGTGCGTGGCTATTTAGTAGCTGTTTTACGGTCTTAAGCAATAGCGACATGATGTATACTGAATTCTAGTTATGTACTCAACGGATGAAATCGAACATCAGACCCATTCTAAAGATCGTCTCGTTAAATTTCGGGGATTCACTATCGTAGAGCTGTTAATCGTCATAGTTGTCATTGGGATATTGGCCGCTATTACTATCGTTGCGTTTAATGGTATTCAGCAGCGGGCGAGAGATGCGCAAAGACAATCGACGATAAATCAATTCAAGAAATCTCTTGGACTATACAAAGTAGACAAAGGCGTCTACCCATATGTTTATATACCATCGCAACCACAAGGAGTAAATGATCCATCGGGCAATTGGCCTGTCGCGAATTTGAATGGAGTGACCAGTCAAATGCTTATCGCTCCAGGCGCATCAGCTGGAACGATCACTTCCTTCTCGCAAGATGCGTTGACTGACGGAACTCGCTATCAGTATAGGGGGTTAAACGATGACAATTCGGTTTGCTTTATAATCGGAACGCATGTATGTACGAAGTATACGATTGCATGGTGGAGCGAGTCGAAAAGAGCGGTGCAATCTGAAACCGTAACAGAGTAATTGGCGTACATGTGGCTGACTAATCTCTGTTATTATTAGTAAATGAATCCGACCGAATTTGCAGAATTATTGCAGGAAAAGGGCGCCCAGTTGTATCGACCGATGCCGTGGCGCGAAGACACCAGGCCGTATTACATTCTGGTCAGTGAACTGATGTTGCAACAGACGCAAGTTGACAGAGTGATCCCAAAATTTCAGGCATTTATCCAGACATTTCCAGACGAACGAGCGCTCGCAAGTGCTTCATTGTCTGACGTACTGACATTATGGAGCGGCCTGGGATATAATCGCCGTGCAAAGTTTTTACACGAAGCAGCCAAGCGGGTCGTCGATCAATTTTCGGGGATGTTTCCAGATACTGAAGCAGATCTACTGACACTTCCTGGTGTCGGCAAAAATACCTGTGGTGCAATCCGCGCCTATGCGTTTAACCTGCCGGCAATTTTTGTTGAAACAAACGTGCGGACCGTTTATTTTCACCACTTTTTCACTGATGGCAACCTGGTTGATGACAAGCAGATTATCGAAACGCTAGAAAAAACCATCGACAATCAACATCCACGTGAATTTTATTGGGCATTGATGGATTATGGGTCGTGGTTAAAGCGTCAAGGCGCAGGACGCTTGCAGCAGAGCAAGCATTATAAAAAGCAATCGCCTTTAAAAGGCAGTGTCCGAGAAGTACGCGGTCAGATTATTAAACTGCTTGCCGTAAATGAGTACTCGATCGAAGATGTACGCACCAAACTATCGGCCGATGACCGTTTCCAGCCAGCGCTTGATGGACTACTATCAGACGGTTTGGTGACGCGTACTGCAACCGGCATACTTCATTTGACCAAATAACCGATTCAGAGGATAATGGAACAGATGAAACGACTCGTATTTGCAGTTGCCTTGTTGGCACTATCAATCTTTGGCATAGCGTCGACCGCTCATGCACAAATAGCGATACAGGCGCCGATGACCGATGCACATATCGAACGAATACGAGCCAACTGCACCAGTGCGACGCAGGCTCTGCGAAAAATTCACGTGAATGACGCGCTATCGAGGGTCGATCGTCGCCAGCAATATGAACTCATATCTTCTCGACTAATGGCTCGATTCAATAGTCGCGTGGCACTCAACAAACTTGATGGAACATCGCTACTGCTGACAACGTCAAAGTACAACGAATCATTCAATGCGTTTCGCGCAAGTGATTTGATTTACGACAACCAGGTGTCAGATGCGTTAAAAATTGATTGCCACAAACAGCCCGTTGCCTTTTATGATTCCGTCACCAAAGCTCGCGAGCTGCGCAAGGAAGTCTATCGTCATAATCTGGATATTATTCAGTACGCCAAAGAATATAAAGGTGTATTTGATGAATTTCGTCAGCAGCAAATTAGTAAAGAAAAGGTAGTGCAGTAATGGAACCCGAACGCCAGCAGCCATACCAGGATGATCATACTACCGATTCTGCGCCTGCAGTCTTTGTACGACGCCATCAGCTAGCGGTCATGATTGCTGGTAGTATCGTTATATCCCTGGCGCTGGTTACTGTCAGTATGACACTCTATTCTACCAGCGGAACGGCACAGGTCGACCTCAGTCGTCCGGGCCTCGAAAAGGTCCGCGAGCAAGTTAAATCAGTTGATGATTACAAAGGCTTTTCTGCGTCAGGAGAAATTACCGATAAAACATTAAGTGAATTTGACGGCCTGTACGCCGAGCAGTTAAAAGGTGTTACGTCAGTTGACGCATTCAATCCCGATGCGCTCAGTAACGAAGCGCTCGGTATCGATCAGCTAACCGCCGATCAATAAATGAATTATTTCTTTGCAGGCGGTTGAGCGCCAAGCATTGGCAGTACTGCCAGCTCTATCCCTGCGTCTTCTAGTGCTTCGAGTAGCCGGCGGCGCATTTCGGCAATAACAGCCCATTGATCCGACGGCTGTGTTTTGCCGGCGATGATGATTTCGACAGCGTTGCCTGTGAACTCGCCAACTGATACGAATGCTGGGGCTTCAATAATTTTCGGTTTCCACTTTTCTTCGCCGGCCAATTCTTCGCCTAATTTGTTGACGATCGTTGAAACTTCTTCGATATCGGACGATGGATGCACTGATATGATGAAGCGCGCCATGCTATAGCCCATAGTTTTGTTGATAACATGCATTACCATACCGTTTGGGAAGTAGTGAACGTTGCCGTCGACGTCGCGAATCACGGTACTGCGCGTACCGATACGTTCGACCGTACCGCTGGCGCCTTCGATGTCGACAATATCACCAACTCGATACTGGTTTTCGCTGATAATAAAGATGCCTGACAAAAAGTCTTTAATGACAGACTGCGCGCCGAATCCTATGGCGACTCCGATGATTCCTGCACTCGCAAATAATGGCGCCAGCATGCGATCGACGTCAGGAAAGAACTCCTTTAAAAGGGCGTAGGTGATAAAAACAAAGATGATAATCCGCCATATATTCAAAAATAGCCCAGCCAAGGTATTCTGGCGCTTTTCTATGTCTTTTTTGTGCCATTCGCGGTGCCGTGCGCTACCAACAAGTTTTTTAACGGAACGAGTCACAATGCGGCCACCGACATAGTACATGATGGCGCCGACAATCATAATTGTTAGTATCGAAATACCGTGCCCAGGTTCGTCTTTGGTGCCAAATAGCCACGTCTGTAAAGGAGGTAACAGAAAATCTGCGGTTGATCGAATCCATTCTGCTAGTGTTTCCATATGTGGTAGTATAGCAGATGAATGACAGTGTTTGCAGATGCTACATCGCCAGAGTTGGTAGATATGATTATTGATGGCGCCGTTGGCCTTCTGTTGACTGATACATTGTACGGACTCGTGGCAGTGAGCAATAATCGGGATGCTGTCGAGCGCGTGTATCGCATCAAGCAGCGGACCCCAACAAAATCTCCTATTATATTGATCGGTGATATATCTCAACTATATGATTCACTACCTGGCGTGGACAGTACTCTGCCAGACGACGCTGGCTTGCGGAAATTGTTGCAACAAACAGGTCCATTGATTGCACCCAGCGCCAATCCCGAAGGTGATCCGCCGGCAATGACGATAGCAAAAGCTCGTGAATATTTTGGTGATACGGTAGATTTTTATGTCGATGGCGGAATTGTCGCTGATGATCAGCCGTCACGGCTGTACCGATATATCGACGACACACACTACGAAAGATTGCGATGATGATTGACCCGAATAACTTTATTATTACCCGAAAACGCAAATTATATAAATTTGCATTATTTGCTAATTCACCACTTTGTTTCGAATTTGATCAGTGGCAAAAGCGACCCGTCGACTGCATAGAACTGGGTGCTGGCACAGGTCATTTCAGCGTCGAACTGGCGGCGCTTGATCCCGACAAAGTGTTTGTCGCCATTGATGTCAAAGCCGATCGTTTGCAGACTGGCGCTCGCGAAGCAGCTGAACGCGGGAT